>JAPWUY010000093.1 GCA_028275295.1 Thermodesulfobacteriota bacterium
TTTGCGATCCATTTCATTTGGGGCCACGGGTGCGCCTCACCTTTTCCATCAGGGGAGGGACTATCATCTCTGGGTCCAAACCCACTGTCTTGGCTATCTGGGTTATGAAACCTTTGACATAGACATCGGGAGGGAGAAAATTGTAAGAGTCCTCCTCTATGGAGCGAATGTGGCCCTTTCCTATCTTGGTCTTCTGGGCCACATCCTCTATGGTCAAACCCCTTATCTCCCTCGCTTGCCTAAGTATAGCTCCTGACCACTGACCCTTTGCCCTGGCCTCCTCCACTAGCTCCCTTATCCTCCTGTCCTTCTCCTCCTTCTCCGCTGGGTCCTCTTTCCTTTGAAGCTCCAGGACCCTTGGCCTGGAAATTGCGAGAGGTATGGGAGGCTCTTTGTCTTCTCGTGGCCTTGGGGGTGGTTCGGCCTCGACGGGGAAAAGCCCCTTTTGCCTCAGGATCTCGTCCCACTGCCTTCTTCTCTCCGGGTCCATCAGAATGTTGTAGGCCTCGTGAACCTTGTTGAGGATTTGCTCCCTCTGCTCCTCGGTGAAAATAGAGGCTGTGGCCATATGGCCAGGGCCATAGGTCTTGAGGGCTATCTGGAAGGCCCTCTTTATCTCCGCCACTGTGGCCCTAGGATCCACGTCCAATATCTCGTAAGGGTTGAGTGACTCAAGATCCATCATGGGCCTTGGATCTCCTCTCAGAAAAACTCGAAGGCCATCTGGCCCTCTTCGAGAAGTCTCTGGGTCAGATTCTCTATGCACTTGGCAGCATTGGAATCGGGGTAGGTCTGAAGAAGGGATTTGCGGGCTCTGACACACTGGATCACCCTCTCGTCGAAGCTCACATATCCGCTATAGTCCACCCGCAACCCGAAATACTTGTGTACCGCGCTTCTCACCGAGAAGCCTATCTCCACATCCTCGTAACGCCTCACTTGATTGAGTACGAGTCTTGCCCTGAAGGAATCCACATGGGATCTTAGGAAACGACTCACGAGAGGCTCTGTCCTGCTCAGCTGCCTGAGGAATTGGGGTATGGCTTGGAACTCCTCCACGCTAGGGGTATGGAATGCTTTGAAAAGAGCTGCTTTGACCGATTTCTTCCTTGTGCTCTTGACAAGACTCCAGTAAAGGGCCTCCTTGAGAAATCTATACGTGTTCTCTATGGAGGTGGGCTCAGGGACCAATACATATATCCCGACCCCAGCCATGAGAAACAGTTCCATGGTGGTCTGCGAGGTTCCAGACCCTATATCCAGTATGACATAGTCGAAGTCAGCTCTCCTTATGGCATTTCTCAAGCGGTTCATGTCCCTGGTGGTGGGCCCCCTCACGGGAAAATCCAGAGTGCCACTCACCATCCAGAGATTCGCTACCCCGGTATCCTCCATGAACTCCTTGAGATCATTGTGGTTGGCCCTGAAGAAGGATCCGAGACCATATCTGGGCCTCTCCACCCCTAGGCAAGTATGGAGGTTGGAGCCCCCGACATCCGCATCCACGGCCAGGACCCTGAATCCCCTTTTGGCCAGAGAAACGGCCATATTGCTGGCAAGAAGGGTCTTCCCCGTTCCCCCTTTTCCTCCGCCCACAGCCCAAATGGCCCTGGGTCCTCTGCGCGCATCACCCATTTTATGTCCGAAACCCTCTGACAGATGGCCTTGGCAAAGAGGAAGATATCATCCCAACCCGGGCAAAACAAGCTGACTTCAACTCTTCCCTCATGATACCCTGGCAAAGGTAATGACATGCACTTCTTTGGCGCCTGCTTTCAACAAGCATCTCGAGGCCTCTGAGAGGGTGGTACCCGTCGTGTACACGTCGTCCACAAGGAGAAGCCTCTTCCCCGAGATCCTGGCCTTTTCAGTCACGGCGAAGGCTCCTTTGAGATTTGCAACCCTCTCGGATCTCTTCAACCCCACCTGAGGAGAGGTGGGCCTCACCTTCACGAGGCACCTCAACTCCAGGGGAATTTCGAGGGCCCTAGCTATGGGCCTTGCCATCAACGCTGCCTGATTGAAACCCCGCTCCACGAGTCTCTTCTTGTGGAGGGGAATGGGGACCACCCTCTCGATCCCGAGGTCCCTAATCTGCCAAAGAAAGTGCCTGGCGAGGAGAACCCCCATGAACCTGGCGAGAGAGGCCTCCGGGCCATATTTCATCTTGTGGAGGAGCGGGAATACCTCGTCTCCGTAGACCAAAAGGGCCCTCGCAGAGGAAAAGGGAGGGGGAGACGCCAGGCAATCCCCGCAGAGGTGAGACGACACGACCCCAGACTTCATGGGCATGGCGCATCTTGGACAAAAGGGAGGCCTAAGCCAATTGACCTCCTTCAAACACTCGCCGCATATCGCCCATCCCTTCCACAGGAAATCGCCTGAAGCTCCTTCCTGTGATCCCGAAACATCATCACCGCACAGGGCACAAACAGGAGGGAATACGAGCTCCAGAAGGGATCTCAGGGCATGGAGAACTCCGCTAGAGTTCCTCCATATCTTCCTCCTCGAGAGCATCCCGGTCCTCTGGTTCTGGGGGCAGTTCCAACCTAGGGGCATCGGACCAAAGCCCCTCCAGATCGTAAAACTCTCTCACCGCCTTCTGGAAGATGTGGACAACCACATCGTCGAAGTCCATGAGAACCCACCTCGCTGCGGAGAAACCCTCCACTGCCCTGGGCCTCATCTTTCGACCCCTGAGCTCCCTTTCCAGGTATTCGGCTATGGCCTGAACCTGCCTGTCCGACCTTCCAGTGCAAATGACGAAGTAATCGGTGAAGGAGACGAGTTTCGTTAGGTCGAGAACCACTACATCCTGGGCTTTCCTGTCCCTCATGAGCTGGGCCAGAAGAAGGGATTTGTCCTTGGATGGGAGTGCTTTCCTGGCCACTACTGTCCTCTGTTTTCTGGGTCGCTGCATTTGGGAATCCTCACTCCCTGCGGGTGCTATCCCCCTTGTAGAGTCCATGGGTCTCTATATAGAGCCTCACCTCCTCTGGGACCAGGTATCTTATGGATCGCCCGCTTTCCACAAGCTTCCTTATCTCACTCGCCGATATGTTCAGGGCATTGAGCTTGCAGAAACGAAGAGTATGCCCGCTTCTGTGGATCCAAGCCTTGAGCCCGTGATTGTAGCGGAAAGAGCCCCTTACGGATTCGGGGAGGGTCCCGAAACCCTTCTTCCCGGGGCCAGGGCGCTCTACTACTATCCAGTGGGCCATGGAGAAGAGATCCTCGTAGGACCTCCAGGTGTGAATTAGGGAGAAGGCATCGGACCCCAAGATGAAATAGATCTCGGACCCAGCCCCCCTCCCTTCCTTAAGTATCTTGAGGGTCTCTATGGAATAGGAGGCTCCTTCCCTCGAGCACTCCAAGTCAGAGACCTCGAAGGCAGGGTTGCCCGCCACCGCCTTCCTCACCATCTCGAGCCTGTGTTCCTTGTCCGTTACCTTTCGATCCCTTTTGTGGGGAGGAAGGGCTGCCGGCATGAAGATTATCTTGTCCAGAAAGAAACGTTCCCTCACCTCCTCGGCAGCTCGCAAGTGCCCGTAATGCACCGGATCGAAGGTGCCCCCCAGAATCCCTATGCGCTCCACTTCACTCCCTGATCTGTCCGTCACCATAGACCACGAATTTGGTTGTGGTCAATTCCTCGACTCCCATGGGGCCAAATGCGTGAAGCTTGGTGGTGCTTATCCCGATCTCGGCTCCCAACCCCAGCTGAAAACCGTCGCTGAACCTAGTGGAAGCATTGACGAGAACTACCGAGGAGTTCACCTCCTGCAAAAATCTCTGGGCATTGGAGTAGTCCCTGGTCACTATGGAATCGGTATGTTCGGATCCATACTTGGTTATGTGAGCCACTGCCTCATCCAGGCCTTCGACAACCTTGACAGCCAGGATGAGGTCATTGTACTCCGCGTACCAATCCTCCTCCTTGGCCTCCTTCACTTGGGGGAGGATGCTGCGAGTTACATCGCAGCCCCTGAGCTCCACTTGGAAGTCTTCGAGGGTTTTGGCAATCCTGGGGAGGAATTTTTCAGCCACATCTTTGTGGACCAAGAGCGTCTCCATGGCATTGCAAACAGCGGGTCTCTGAACCTTCGCATTGACGCAGATCTTCTCCGCCATGTCCAGGTCTGCCGAGGCATCCACGAACACGTGACATACGCCCTTGTAGTGTTTTATGACCGGTATCTTGGACTGGGCCACCACTGCCCTTATGAGATCCTCACCGCCTCTTGGGATTATGACGTCTATGATGCCCTCGAGCTCTAGCATCTCGGCCACTGCCTCCCTGCTAGTTGTGGGCACCATACTGACACATGCCTCTGGCAGACCCTCCTCTCTCAGCACCTCCTGGAGGATTTGGACGATGGCAAGGTTGGACCTGAATGCCTCCGAGCCTCCCCTCAAGATGACGCCATTTCCCGACTTGATGCAGAGGGAGGCAGCATCCGAAGTGACATTGGGTCTGGCCTCATATATTATCCCCACCACCCCCAAGGGTATCCTCATCCTACCCACCAGGAGACCATTGGGCCTTCTCCACATGCGCACTATCTGCCCCACAGGGTCTGGAAGGGCTGCTACCTCCCTCATCCCTTGAGCCATCTCGGATATGGTCTTGGGCGTGAGGGTGAGCCTGTCGATCATGACCTTGGAAAGTCCCTTTGCCCTGGCCTCCTCGACATCCTTCGAGTTCTCAGCGATCAGTCTCGGGGCCTCATCCTCGATCCTCTGGGCCATGGTCCTCAGGACTCTGTCCTTCTTGTCCGATGGGGTCTTGGCCAGGGTCCTCGATGCTTCCTTGGTTGCGATGGCAAGTTCTCTCACTGTCATGTTCTCTTCTCCCTCCGGCTGCAAATGGAGCATTCATATCATGAGAACTAGATCATCCCTGTGAATCACCTCGTCGAAGAACTTGTAGCCCAAGATCTTCTCTATCTCGCTTGTCTTGCAGCCCTGGATCCTCCTTATCTCGTCCGAGCTATAGTTGACGAGCCCCCTTGCGAATTCCAGGCCATCCTCTCCTATGCAGCTCACCGAGTCTCCTGCCCCGAAACTCCCCCTCACCTCCTTTATGCCGGAGGGAAGGAGGCTCTTTCCCCTTTCCACTAAGGCCTTTCTAGCCCCATGGTCCACAACGAGGGCGCCAGAGACCGTCCTGGAATAAGCTATCCAATGTTTCCAACTGTTCAGCCTGTTCTCCTTGGGAAGGATGAGGGTGCCCACATCCTCTCCACCCAGGACCCTCTCCAGGGCATTGGGGCTCTTGCCACTAGCTATGACAGTGGGCACGCCATATATGGCCGCAGTCCTGGAGGCCTGAAGTTTCGATATCATGCCGCCTGTGCCCACATCGCTCATGGTGAGGTCCACAAGGGAGAAGACCCTCTCGTCCACCTCCTTCACGACACTGATGCGGTTGGCATCTGGATGGGTCTTGGGGTCTCTGTCGTAAAGGCCATCGGTGTCCGTCAGTATGACAAGGAGCTCTGCCTGAACCAGGTTAGTCACCAGGGCAGAAAGGCAGTCATTGTCCCCAAACTGTATCTCCTCGGTGACCACCGTGTCGTTCTCATTGATTATTGGCAGGATCCCCCACTTGAGAAGGGTGAGAAGGGTATTTCTAGCATTGAGAAATCTCTTTCTGTCCGCGACATCCTCCCTCGTGAGGAGAATCTGCGCCACAACCTTTCCTTTTCTCTCGAAGCACTTCTCGTACATCCACATGAGGCGGGCCTGTCCCACTGCTGCGGCAGCCTGTTTCTCCGGTATACTTCTGGGCTTCCTCCCGAGACCTATTTTCTTTGTCCCCGCAGCTATTGCCCCAGAGCTCACGAGCACCAGTTCGTATCCTTTTTCCTGAACCCTGCTGAAGCAATCGCACATAGCTTGGATACGCTCCTCATCGAGTCCTCCTTGGGGACTCGTGAGCACAGCGCTCCCCACTTTCACAACCACCCTTCTTGCCTGCCCCAAGAGGCTCGAGCGGTCAGCCTCCAGATGAGAGGCCATACTTCCATTAGCCTTCAAATCTCCCAGCCTCCTCATAGCTCTTTTCCTCGCACATCTCGAAGAGGCCCTCGATGAGCCCCTCCATTCCCTCGCCCGTGAGGGCGCTTACGAGGAAGGACCTAACACCTCTTTGGCCCAGAAGCTCCTGGCACCTCTTCCCGAGGGTCCTGGCGCCAGGCAGATCGACCTTGTTGAGGGCCACGAGGGAGGGTCTCGAAAGAAGAGCTGGTTGATAGTTCCTGAGCTCGCTTTCCAGGATTTCCAGGTCTCTCAAGACATCTTCTCCCTTTGCTGGATCCAACTCGAGCACATAGAGGAGAATACGCGTTCGCTCTATGTGACGCAAGAACCTGAGGCCCAGCCCCACGCCCCTGTGAGCGCCTTCAACGAGTCCTGGGAGATCGGCTACGATGAGCCTTCTGGTTCCATCCCTGGACTCGACCGTCCCGAGGTGAGGGCTGAGGGTAGTGAATGGATAAGGGGCCACTTTTGGTCTGGCCTGGGAGATCCTGGAGATGAGAGAGGACTTTCCGGCATTGGGAAGACCCACCAAGCCGACATCTGCCATCAATTTGAGTTCCAGAAGTAACCACCTTTCTTCCCCCGGCCCAGGTGGGGTCGAAAATCTGGGAGCCCTCCTTGTGGGGGTCGCGAATCTCGCGTTTCCCTTGCCTCCGTGACCGCCCCTCGCCACAACGAGCCTCTGACCCTCCCGTGTGAGGTCTCCGAGGATCTCCCCAGTTTCGGCATCCTTCACCACTGTCCCGATGGGAACCCTCAGGATCAGATCCGTTCCATCGGCACCGTGCCTGTCGTTTCCCTGGCCATGTTCGCCATTGGGAGCCTTGAAATGTCTCTTGTAAGCGAACTCCACGAGGGTTTGAACGTGGGGAGAGGCCTCCAGGATCACATCCCCTCCTTTTCCACCATCTCCACCGTCGGGTCCGCCCTTGGGTTTGAACTTCTCCCTGCGAAAGCTCACACAGCCACGGCCACCCTTGCCGGATCTCACGAAGATCCTGGCCTCATCCACAAACGCCATGGGAGTCCACGAAGACCTAT
>JAPWUY010000094.1 GCA_028275295.1 Thermodesulfobacteriota bacterium
AAGAGAAGAGGCATGCCCTCTATGTCCGTGACCTTTCCACCTGCTTCCCTCACCAGGATGGAACCTGCAGCGTGATCCCACACCTTCTCTTTATAATCCGGGGTATCGGGATTTGGAAGCCTGAGATAGAGGGCCGCATCTCCCCTGGCCACAAGACCGTATTTGGCCTGACTGTCCATTCGAACGGGGGGCTCTTTTATCCCCATCGCCCTTGCCAGCCTTTCCTGGGTCTCCCTGTCCGAATGGGATGGCTCCAGGGACTCGCACATCTTCACCTCGGGGTCTCCCATCCTCGCACATGAAACCCGAATGGGCTCCTTTTCCCTTCCCTCCAAGGTGGCCTGAAAGGCCCCACGGCCCTCTACAGCGTGAAATATCACGCCTCTCATCCCATGGGGTTGGTCCAGCCTCCATGGAAGATTGGGACATGCCAGGACCCCCAGACGAACCTCCCCTTGGACAATGAGGGCTAGTGCTATGGCGTATTGGTCCCCCCTCAGGAAACCCTTGGTCCCATCTATGGGGTCGAGACACCAGTGGCGTCCCGCTGCTTCCTTCTTTACCGAACCTATCCATTCGCACACCTTCTCGGGCTCCGCATCGGGAAGCACCTTGGACACGAAAAAGCTCACCCTCTCCAAGAGCCCCCTTTGGGATTCACGCTCCAAGGCCGATGCATCCTCCTCGGCCACAATGGGGTCATCGGGGAAGGCCTCCTTGAGGATCTTAACCACAATTGCCTGAGAGCCAAAATCGGCAACGGTAACAGGGGTCCTGTCAGCCTTGGATATGGTGTCTTGGTGCACCATCTCCTTTTGTACCATGGAGCAAAGCCGAGCTGCGGCCCTCACGGCTTCCATTGCGACATCGAGCTCTTTTTTCAGGGAAAATTCCCTCATGACCCAGACTCCTTCTTTGTCCCCTCGTCTAGAAGCCCCGATCCATGAAGGCAAGGGCAGATCTCGTATATTTCATGAAATCGAGCAGGCATGCCCTGATGTTTGCGGACAAGAGTCTTCCCGTGTTCAAAACGAAGACCCTGTGGTCCACGTGAAATATCTCTCCTTGAAGCCTCCTCACGGCCCTCTTCTCGGGATGAGGAGAGGAAGGTGTCGAGCTCAGCAACTCTTCCAGGATGGGCACTATCTTGTCGAGCATTCTCAGGTGGGTGTCCACGAGAAAAAGGGCTGCATGTGGCACCAGGATCCTGCACCTTTCCAGGAATCCAGCTACTTCCTCAGCCTCTATCCCCCGGGGAGGGGAACTCTTGCACTCCACATAGATCAAGGAGCCTTCAATGGAGGCCAACACATCGAAATCGCCTCCTGGTGGTGGACTCCTGAAGGAGACACCGTACCGCACTTGTGCGAAAAACTCCCTTTTCAGGACCTCTGCAACGAACCATTCGAGGGTTTCACCGAAGCTCCTCACACCTTCTCTGAGGAGTCTCCATCCACCATCTTTCCCCACATCCACTATCCCCATCCTGGCCATGGTGAGGAGGTACCTTCTGGATGTCTCGGGGGTGCAATAGGAGGAAAGATCCCCGGGCCCAGCCCCTCGCCTCAGCTTTATGAGGTCCCTGAGCCACAGCCTGAAAGAGTATCTGTGGAGAAGTCTGTAGAACTCCTCCAGTTGGCCAGGGCCCATACCTCTGTGGACTAGCAACTTCTCCTCGGGCACGGATCTATGGAGCCTGAGACCGCGGCGCAAGAGCATCTGGTCCAGATCTCCGCCCAACCGTCGGATAGACCTCTCCAGAGTGGAAATCCTCCTGGCCATAAGGGAGCTTGAGATCCTCTGGATTCTCCTGAGATTGCACAAACAAGCCACTTTCGCCAAATCCCTCATCTCATGGGCTAGCCCAGGCCTCGCCAAGGTGACAATCTAAGGTATCTTTTTTTGCCTTTTTTCACAAGCTTCCCCCTTGCTCGCTCTGTGGCCTGGGAGGTCTCCTCTTGCGATCGGTGAAGAGGACCAAGGCCAGGGGGCCTTGACTTTTGGGTTTTTCTCTGGTTTTCTGGTCGGTAGGGTTTTCCCCGAGAAGAGGAGGGCCAGAGGTGAGGGACCTTTTTTGGATCTTGTCCTTGGTTGCGGCTTGGTATTGCCTTCAGAGGTGGATATTTCCTAAGCTGGGCATCCCAACTTGAATTTCCAGGAACTCTTGCTCCGTGGACCGGGGCATCGAAAGGCAGGAAGAGGAGAAGAGGAAAGGGTGAGGCCTGGTCAATCACCCTGGGAGCTCGCCTCCAGGAGGACCTCGCCTTTCGGCAGGTCAACGGTGAGGCGAAGTCCCCTCAGGGCATTGAGACCCAAAAGCCTGAGGTCCCCCACAAGGGCCTCCACATTTCGGATCTCGACGGATCCTATGGTCACTGAATCCAGGAGCACCATGGGAGCTTCCAGGGATCTTCCATCGGCCATTGTCACCTTCACCCTTGGCATATCTTCCAGGGCTATGCCCAAAAGCCTAGCGTCCTCGCGAGTTATCTGGCAGTAAGTGGCGCCAGTGTCCAAGTAAGCGAGCAGGGTCCAAACCCCGTTTATGGCAACGGGCACCTGGATTGCTCTCTGGTCCTCTCCTATGACTAGCTTCACTGTCTTCCCACGGGTCTGCTGGGGAGTTTGGGAGGAGGAGACTGTCTTGGAGAGCTGGTTCCAATACTGGACCGGGACCCTAGAGGGGTCATCGGTGAAGTGGAGCCTTCCCGTTTCATCCTTCCACTGGTAGATCACTGATCCGCCGAGGACGTCTCCGGTCAGAAGCCATGGCCCAATGAAAAGGAGCACCAGGGTCAAAGGGGAGAGGATTGTCTTGAGCCGGTTCATCTCTCTCAGAATCCAGCCAGAGGCCTTTTCCAGGCCTCCCTCAGTTCATCTATTTTCTCCCTCAGGATCAAAGAGCCATCCATCCCCCAGAGCCGGAGCTCTGGTTCGGCTATCACTTGGCCCACGAGGGCAAGGGGAGCACCTTCGAGGGTCCTCTCAAAGGCGCTTCTGTTTTCGGGAGCCACTGTGATGACGAATCTCCCCTGGGACTCTGAAAACAGGAGGTAGTCGTCCCTGGAGATGTCCTCCATTATCGCCCTATCGAGTCGGGCTTCTATTCCCAATCCTCCCGCAAATGCTGTCTCCGCAAGTGCGACCCCTAGGCCGCCGTCTGAGCAGTCATGGCATGAGGCCACAAGACCGAGCCTCATGGCCTTCTCCAAAAGCCTGTAATAGCCTATGAACTCCTCAGCCCTGACCCTGGGAACTGAATTGCCCACGAAACCTCTGGATGCCAGATATTCCGAAGCACCCAACTCGGCCCTCGTTACACCGAGCACATAGACCAAGTCTCCGGGCCTTTTGGCATCCATTGTGACAGCCTCTCTCACATCTGGAATCCGGCCTACCACGGAGAAGAGGAGGGTAGGGGGGATGCTTATCTTTATGTCCCCCACTTTGTAGTCGTTCTTCATGCTATCCTTTCCGGAGATGAGGGGGATCCTGTAAGTGACGCAAACTTCGTAAAGGGCCTTGTTGGCTCTCACTAGCTGGGCTAGTTTATAATGGCCGTCTGGGGTCTTCTCCGACTGCACCGGATCCGGCCAGCAAAAATTGTCCAGGCCCCCGATCCCTTCGAGAGAGCCTCCGACACACAGGAAGTTCCTCAACGCCTCGTCCACAGCGCATCCTGCCATGGCGTGGGTGTCTATGTCGCCATACCTGGGGCAGATGCCGTGGGCTACCACTACGCCCTCCATGCTATCGAGGAGGGGACGAAGCACTGCCGCATCGCTGGGGCCATCGTTGAAGGCCCCGGTCATGGGCTTGACGACACTTCCGGCCTGAACCTCGTGGTCGTATTGACGCACCACACTTTCCTTGCTGCAGATGTTCAGTCTTCCCAGGAGCTCCTTCAGCACTGAACCCAGGTCCTCGGGGCACGGAAAATCCGGATCTTGGTGCCTGGGTGGTTTCCACCTGGCCTCCAGGTGCATCCTCGGGACACCCTCGTGGAGGAACTCCATGTCCAGGTATGCCACGGTCCTTCCTCGGTAGAGGACGTGAAAGTATCCTGAGTCCGTGAACTCACCGAGCACCGTTGCCTCCACTCCCATCTTCCTCGCAAGGGCCATGAAAAGATCGATCTTCTCTGGGGGAACAGCCAGGGTCATTCGCTCCTGTGCCTCGGAGAGGAGTATCTCCCAAGGCGCTAGGCCCTGATACTTGAGGGGAGCCCTCTCTAGATGAAGCTCGCATCCCCCACTGTCCTTGGCCATCTCCCCCACAGAGGAGGATAGCCCACCTGCTCCGTTGTCCGTTATGGCGTTGTAGAGTCCTTGGTCCCTCGCAAGGAGGAGAAAATCCGTCATCTTCTTCTGGGTTATGGGGTCACCTATCTGAACCGCCGTTGCTGGTGAGCCCTCGTGGAGCTCCTCGCTCGAGAAAGTGGCCCCGTGGATTCCATCCTTTCCTATTCTTCCCCCTGTCATGACGATGAGATCGCCAGCTCTGGCCCTCTTGAAGTGGCCGGGCTCTCCCCTTATTTCGGCTGGGAGAATTCCTCCTGTGCCGCAGTAGACCAGGGGCTTGCCCAAGTACCTCTCGTCGAAGACTATGGAGCCGTTCACGGTGGGGATTCCGCTTTTGTTCCCGCCGTGCTCCACTCCCTCCCTCACCCCCTGGAAGATCCTTCTCGGGTGGAGAAGCCTAGGCGGCAGTGGCTTGGAATAATCTGGCGGGGCGAAACAGAAGACATCGGTATTGAATATGAGCTTGGCGCCCTTTCCGGTGCCAAAGGGATCCCTGTTCACCCCCACTATTCCAGTGAGGGCCCCTCCATAAGGCTCCAAGGCAGAGGGCGTGTTGTGGGTCTCGACCTTGAACACGAGGCTCCAATGGTCATTGAAGCGAATCACACCAGCGTTGTCAGAGAAGACCGAAAGGCACCAATCCCTCTCCCCCAGCCTCTTTCTGACCTCCCTCGTGGTCGCTTTCACAAAGGTATCGAAAAGCCCCCTGATGGTCTCCCTGTTGCCGTTTTCGTCCGTGTACTCTATCACGGCATTGAAGATCTTGTGCTTGCAATGTTCGGACCAGGTCTGGGCTATGGCCTCTATCTCCACGTCGGTTATCTTTTTCCCGAGCCCCACATTTGCCCTTCTCTGCAAGACATCCGGGTCTCGCAAGTAATTCTGGATAGCCTTCATCTCCTCCAGGTCGAGAACTAGGACCCTTTTCTGGCTCAAGGCCATTAGAGCATGGTCAGGAATCTCCAGATCTATTTCCTCGACCATCTCGGGGCTCACCTGGGTGACCTTTGGCACTTTCGGTTGAATCCTCTCGCCCATCACCCATTGGTCCTTGCTCCTTATCTCGAATCGCTGAATGAGGGTGTTAGCCAGAAGGTCCTTCGCTATTCTCTCCACGTCCTCCCGAAGGAGGTCTCCCCAGATGAGGTATTGCTTGGAGGTGTAAACCCCTGCTCCTTCACCCAGGGGCCTTCCCAGGTATGTCTCGAGGGTCTCCTTGGCGGTCTTCCCAACATTGTCAGTGACACCTGGAAGAAATCCAACCTCCAAGAGCCAGTCGAAGCCATCAGCCAAAGGCTCGTTCACCGAGAACCTCTGAGTAACCGGATCTGTGAAAAGGAGCCTCGCTGCCTCTTGTGCTTCCTGAAATGTGAGATCTCCCTCTACTGTGTAGACCTCTATGGTCTCGACCCTTTTTACAGGTAGACCCAAATGCTCGGAGATCCTGCGGCAGATCTTCTCTCCGTGAGAGTCGCGAACTCCTCCGTGAAAACCCACCTCTATCCTGTGGACCATTTCCCTTCTCCCGGGAGATCCATTTTGGGCCTGCAATCCTTATATCAGATGAGACCTCGCGGATCAATGGCGGCTCATCTTTGGAGAAAACCGGTGGCTGTGGGCCTTTGTTCTCGGGCTCGGTCAGGTCCTTGGGTGAATCCTTCCTTGATCCTTCTCCCAACCTGGACATGGATTTGGGGAAGCGTGTGAAAGGCTTCAAGGTCTTGGAACCCAAAGGTCTCGGGCTTGGGAGAAAAAGGGGCCCTCGAGGAATGGCCCTGGGGCTGTCTTATTTGTGAAGAGAAGGGTATAATCCATCGGTCTTGAGAGCCGGGGCACGGATCTGGATTGCCCCATGAGGCCTGAAGTCCATCATGATTCAGGCGGCCAATAGCGGATGGCCGTGGATTGCAACGCAATTGGAGAAGGGGAGGGCGGTTTGAAGAGTCGGAAGATGAGGGAGATGTCCTTGGAAGAGAAATGCATAAATACCATAAGGTTTTTGGCTGTGGATGCGGTCGAGAAGGCCCAATCCGGCCACCCTGGCATGCCCATGGAGGCTGCTTCCCTGGCGTACATCCTTTGGACCAAGGTTTTGAGGTTCAGCCCCACGGATCCCATGTGGCCCAACAGGGACAGGTTCATTCTCTCGGCGGGACACGGGTCCATGCTCCTCTATGCCATGCTGTTTCTCACTGGTTACGATCTCACCCTGGATGACATAAAGAACTTCAGGCAATGGGGAAGCCGCACCCCGGGTCATCCAGAGTATGGATGCACACCTGGGGTGGAGACCACCACCGGACCCTTGGGCCAGGGATTTGCAACTGGCGTTGGGATGGCAATGGCCGAGAGGTACCTGGCAAGGATCTTCAACAGAGAGCATTTCCCCATAATCGATCACAGGATCTACGGTTTCGTGAGCGATGGGGACATCATGGAGGGGATATCCTCGGAGGCCGCTTCTTTGGCCGGCCACCTGAAGCTGGGAAAGCTCATCTACGTTTACCTCGACAATGGCATCTCCATAGATGGCCCCACAAGCCTCACTTTCAGCGAGAATGTGGAGAAGAGGTTCGAGGCCTATGGATGGCAAGTGCTCAGGACTGATGGTTACGATCTCAAGGGAATCGAGAGGGCGTTTCAGGAGGCAAGGAGAGAGGACAAGAGGCCTAGCTTGATCATAGCCAAGAC
>JAPWUY010000095.1 GCA_028275295.1 Thermodesulfobacteriota bacterium
CTCCCTCAACTCCACATCTCCCTGGTAATGGCCATAGGGTGAGCGATCTTCCAAAAGCCAGCGCTGGACTCCTTCTCTGACTTCCCTGGGAGGGCGATAGTCTATATCAGCCACGGAGAGGGAAATGACGTCTTCACCCCACCTACCCCACTTGAGGGCTGCCCTGGTTCTGAGGAAAGAGATGTCCGTCTTCTGGAAATCCATGTCTTCACCTTACGCCTTGGATTCCTGGGAAAAACCTGTATCATAGAAAGTGGAAATTGGCCAGCGCTTCTAGGAGGTGTCACATGGGTCAATGGAAATGCTCCAACTGCGGTTACACATTCAGCTCCTCCTCTGTACCAGATCGTTGCCCTTCCTGCAAGGAGAGTTGCTCCTTCGCTGATGTGAGCTGCTACACTCCCGAATGTGGAGGACCGGAATCCGGCAACATAGATCCAAGGCTTCTCAGTCCTGAATCTGGCAAGAAGAGGTAGCAAGGCGGCTTCCTCTTCGCTGGAAGTCCTCCCAGAAGAGCCTGTAGACCCTGAGTGCCCTCTCCGAGCTCTCGAAGAAGGGGACTTTCGCCTCCAGAAAGGGTCTCCCCATCTCGGGATCGAAGCCAGGGATGTTCACTATGAGGAATGGCTTCTTGGTTCTGTCCCTGAGCTCTATGATGGCCTGAGCATACCTGCGGTTATCCTCATGGGAGATGCCCATCCCGATCATGACAACGGCGTCCACTCCGGGATCCTCGGCAACTGACCTGGCGCTCTCCACATATATTTTCATGTCGAACGAGGCTGTGAGGCCCACATCCACTGGATTGCGCGTGCTTGTCCCTGTCGGGGGGACGATCTTCTCCAAATTTTTCCTGGTATCTGGACTCAGCTCTGCCAGAGTCAGCCCCTCTCTGCCACAGGCCTCTGCCGCACTCACAGCAAGACCTCCAGGCCCGGACACTATTGCTGTCTTGGGACCGGGAGGTTTTGGCAAGAACGCGAAGCCCATGAGGGTATCCACAAATTCCTCGAATCCCCTGACCGTAACTGCACCCCCTTGCCTCGCCACCGCTTCCCATATCTCTCTCGAGCCTCCCAGGGAAGCTGTGTGAGACCTCGCAGCCCTCTGTCCTTCCGGAGTAAGACCGACCTTCCACAGAATCACGGGCTTTCTGATGCATGCGGCTTTCAAGGCATTGAGAAAGGCCCTCCCGTCCCTCACGCCTTCGAGATACATGCCCACGAGCTGGGTTTCTCCGTCGTAGGCCATGTAATGGAGGAAGTCTGAGGCTGTGAGGTCGCACTGATTACCTATGCTCACGACTTTGCTGAACCTCAGCCCCTTTTGCCTCGCCATTCTCCCGAGGATGTTACCCAAAGAGCCGCTTTGGGTCACCATCCCTATGGGACCAGGCTCCCTGGGAAGCTCCGGGAAAAAAGAGAGGCCAGAGGCTGGAGCATATATGCCCATGCAATTGGGACCGATTATCCGCATCCCGGTCTTCCTCGCCAGATCGACGAGCTCCTTCTCTGCGGACAGGCCAGCTTGAGTGCCCGTCTCGCTGAATCCAGCTGTGAACAGAACAACAGCCTTCACTCCCTTTTCTCCACACTCTCTCACCACTTCCAAGGCCCTCTCCGCGGGCACCAGGACTATTGCCATGTCCACTTTCGTGGGGATGGCCTTTACACTGGGATATGCCTCCATGTCCTCTATCTTTCGAGCCTCTGGATTGACAGGGAATATGGGTCCCCTGAACCCCTGGTCCTTGAGGGCGACAAGAAAGAGCTTCCCCATCTTCATTCCCCTTGGAACACCCACGATGGCAACTGACTCGGGATGGAAGAGCTCTTCCATCTGGCGAAAAAAGACGGGATCAAAACCCACCATGAAAACCTCCTTTTGGCAATGGATCATTGGACTACTGCGATCTGAGAGAATCCATCCAAGATGGCGAGGGGAAGGTTCAAGCTCGGCCCCGGCGAGATCTTCTTTCCCAGTGGGCCTCTTTTCATTTTAGGCTCATCAGGTGTTGGATCTTCAAGGTCTTCTGGGAATGTTTTTCACGCAACGGAAACCAAGCCAGTGGGCTCCATTTATGGGGTCCTCGGGAGTCCATCTGCATGCAGCCCTCACGAAGGTGGCCGAACCCAGAAAACATCCACCCCTCATGGGAGGATGGTCTCCCTGCCACCTTCCCTCACACATCTCCCAAACGTTTCCGCACATGTCGTAACATCCATAGGGGCTGACCCCTTCATCGAAAAGACCTATTTCGCTAGTCCTCCCCAGGCCATATTCCCTGGAATTGCACCTGTTGGGCAGAAACTCGTCACCCCATGCCCACCATCTGCGATCCGTGCCCCTTGCAGCCTTCTCCCACTGCTCCTCCGTTGGCAGAGTTTTTCCGGCCCACCTGGCATAGGCCCTGGCATCTTCCCATCCCACTCCCACAACCGGTTGCATGGGCTGGTTCCACCTCGGGTCATCCCAGAGCCAAGGTGCCCTGTGGCCCGTCTCTTCCACGAAGCGGCGATACTGGTAGTTGGTCACGGGATACCTGTCTATGTAAAAGGCATCCACATAAACGGTTCTAGCTGGCATCTCGGTCAGGAAGACTGGTGTTTCCCTCTGATCCAGGAGAAAGATCTGCCGGATCTCCTCGGGCGTCGTGCCCATCACGAAAGGACCCGCTGGCACAAGTACCATCTCTGCGCCGTCTATGGGAGAGATGATCGTTTGGGGCAAAGGACCACTGCCTAGGTCCTTCAAGATGTCCCACCTCTCGGCCATTGCTGCCACCAAACCGATGGAAGGGGTTCGAGTCTAGGTTGCCAGTCTGGCAAAATGATTCACCTATCCTCGGGATTTTGCCCTCTCCAATGCCCTTTTCTCGAGCTCCCCGGAATAACTAGTCCACTGTCTCTCCTCTCCTGGGCCGAGCTTCCATGCCTCGAACCTGCAGGTTGGGGCCCCCTTGGGGATCAATTGGGTGAACCTCGCATCCACTCTCATCCCAGTTCGCTCTTCCAGCGCCTCGAGAAGCCCTTGAACAATGTACCTCTGGACCCTGCAGTCGAAGGCCCTGTAATGGTCCTGATGGGGACACCAGAGGACATCGCATGCACATCTTCTCTCATCTATGATCTGAGGCACTTCAGGAGAAGCCCATATCTCCTCGTTGACATAGGTGATGAAGGCGGATATCGCCTCTATCTCCGACACCCCGGGCTCCAGATGGAAGCCTTCCAAGACCTCTCTGCCTATATCCCTTCCCAGCTCCACAAGGGCCTCGCTGAGAACCTTCTGGGCCTCCTTTCCAAAACTCCTCTCAGCAGCATCCATCACCCTCACAACTGCAAGGGCCATCATCTGGCCCCATCTGAAGAGCCTTGCCGCATCGTACCCTGGGGAATTCAGGGCCTTCTTCCTCATGTTCTCGGTAGAGGAGACGAAGTGCCTTCTCAGGGTCAGGCCCCTCTTGGTCCAAAGAGTCTCGGTGTCCTCTTTTCCGCTCATTCCCATCCTCCCCATATACCCCTTGGCCTATCCGCCCCATGCCACCCTATCTATCGGTAGAAGTTCAGGTATGGTCACGAAAGTATAGCCTTTGCCCTTGAGGAACTCCAACAACCCTGGCAGGGCCTCGACCGTCTGCTGATGGACATCGTGCATGAGGATTATGGCACCGGGATGAACCCTCTTCTCCACATTTCTCCTTATGTCTCCAATGCTGTGTGTGGCCCAGTCCCTCGAGTCCACAGACCAGAGGACAACCTCCAGATCTCTGTGGGCCACCTCCGCAAGGCTCCTCGCGTCAAAGGCCCCAAAGGGTGGGCGAAAAAGTTGCGTGTATACCCCAGTTTCCAGAAATATGATCTCCCTGGTCCTCTCTATCTCCTCCTTGAGTCTGCCATTCGTTGCGGCTGTGATCCTCGTGTGGGAGAAGGTGTGGTTTCCGAGGGCGTGGCCTTTCTCCTTGGCGAGCCTCAAAAGTTCGGGATTCTTCTCACCATTCCTCCCTACAACGAAGAATGTGGCTGGAACGCCGTGATCTTCCAATATTCGCAAGATCTGGGGGGTGAAGACGGGATGAGGCCCATCGTCGAAGGTGAGAGCTACAATGGGCTTGTCCGGTGGACCGGCCCACGTGATACGGACCTCTACTCCCCTGAAGAACATGCGAAACGGGTTGTACATCCGAAAACTGGGGCTGGGCATCTCAGGGATTGATGCCACGTCCACAGCCGGACTGCTCCCAGATTCGTCCTCTGCCAGAGCCTTGGGAGCAATCATCGCGACCAGTATCAACACAGCCAGAATGTGCACCACCCTCTCCCCCCTCGGATTGTGGGCAATGGCTTCAAGGTAGTACATCGGATGGGACTTCCTTTTTCTTTAGAGTGCTATGTGGCCTAGCAAGATTATAAGAAAAATCCCGACACTTGCAACGGCCCCCGCGAGGAGCAAATCCAAAAGGATGGAGGGCCTGTAGGCCCCTTCCTCTATCTGCCTCTCTATCCTCTTGTAGCGCACAAAGGCCATCACTCCCAGGAAGGCCCCAAGACCCACAAGCCCCTGGCCTAGCCAGGATGTATAGGATGGAGGTGGAGGCTGGGGATTACCCATGGGCTCCAGCCTGCAGACTATGGCGGACAAGTGCTGGAGGAATATGGCGAACTTCTCGACAACGAAGCCAAAGGCCATTATGGCGATACTGGTCCGCACCCAGGCAAGAAAAGTCCTTTCATTGGCCATGTGAACTCTTCGGTTTGAACCATCAGGCGGCTTCATGGAGAGCTGGCCCCCTTTTGGACCCTCGCCCCCTTCCTTGTTTCATTTCTCACCTTTATGAGCTCAGCAACGATGCTCACAGCTATCTCTTCCGGGGTCTCCGCTCCTATGTCCAGACCTATGGGACAGCGAACCCTTTCCAGGAGATCCTTGGAAATCCCCTCTTTCATCAACCCGTTGTACACAACGGCCCTCTTTCTCTTGCTACCTATCATCCCTATGTAGGCGAATTCCTTCCTTATCACTCCTCTCAAGGCAGCTGCATCGTGGATGTGGCCCCTGGTTATTATGGCCACGTAAGAGTGAGGACCTGGGTCCAGTCTGGAGATGGCCTCTTCTATGGGGAGGACCAGAATCTCCTTGGCTGAGGGGAATCTCCCTCGATTGGCGAACTCCTCTCTATCGTCAATGACCACCACGTGGAAACCCACCATGGAGGCCAGGGAGGCCACAAAGGTGGACACATGGCCTGCACCGAACAAGTAAAGTACCTCAGGTGGCATCAAGGGCTCCCAAAAGATCTTTCCCTTCTCCAACTCTATGAGTTTTGGCTCGTTGGGATGGAGCTCCCTTGCCAAAGGCTCGAGCTCCCTGGGAAGCCCGCTTGGTATTTGCTCAATAGCCAGGAGGATCCTCGCCTTCCCTTCAATGGGGGGGTCTTCCCAAAGCCTTGTGAGCAAGACTCCCCTCCTATCTTCTCGAATCATCTCGGCAACCCTCTCGAAAAAGGAGATGGTATCTCCCTCCGGCGCAATGGGTTCTACGTAGACATCTGCTATCCCTCCACAGAGCATATCCGTCTTGGCAATATCCTCCCCCTTGAGCTCGAAATGGACGAGTCGAGGAATGCCCGAGGCTATGGAGTCCTTGGCCTCCTCCCGTACCCGCCACTCCAGCATCCCCCCACCTATGGTCCCCACAACTGTGCCGTCTTCCAGCACGAGGCACTTGGTCCCAATGTGTCTCGGGGCCGAGCCAACTTGCTTGACTATTCTGCAAAGGGCCACTCTCCTCCCTTCCTTGAGGTATCTGAGGAGCTCTCCAAAGGCCTCTCTCATGGCACCCTCCCCTATGGGACCCTATCTCCAACTATGTAGCCTGGGCTATTCTCCAAGACTGGTCACTTTCGGCCCTCGAGCCGCAAGCGCCCGGGATCCTTCTGGATGTTGAGACTCCAGAGGGAAGCACACCTCAAGTTACGCCAACTCCATCACCATCAAGCATCCACTTCCCATCTCCAGAATTCCTCTCCCCGCAGAGCACTTCCCACAACGATACTCAAAGGAGCGACCTGGGAGGAACCTTCTCGCACGTTTTCCAGGACCTCTCCTGCCCGGGCGAACCCTCCCTGGAGGTCCGCCTTGTTCAAGAAGAGGATCTTTCTGGCTCCTTTGGGACATCCCTTGAAGAGTCCCCTTGGATGCCCAACAAGCCTAGCTATTGTCTCAGGGGTTATGGGGGAGCCTGGGGCCTGGCCTGTGAGGAGGCCGAGAAGTTCCCACCTGAAGGCCCACTGGGGTCCTAGAGGCCTACCGAGCACATCGAGCCCAATAGTGCCCACAACCCACCCCGATCCACTGGGGATCACTGGCTCCTTCTCATTGGGAGCCTTTATGGAAAGCCCACGAGCACCGTCTGCCTCGACCAACAAAAAGTCGAATGGACCCTCTTTCAGGATCATATCCAGATAATCCGGCTCGAACCCGAGAACCTTCCCTTCTTTCTCGGCAACGGAGGAACCCGCGAATATCACCCTCCCCTTTCCTCTGAACCATCTCGCTTCTTCGAGAAGCTCCTGGGGACGCCTCGAGAAAATCGAGACCTCTGCCTGATCCCCCGTAGGCCTCATCATCTTGGTCGTGGTCGTGACGAGAACCAGTTTCCCCTCTCGGGCCATTTCGTGGGCTAGGCGGTAGCAAAGGGATGTCTTCCCTCCCGCCCCCACGAAGGAGGCCATCCCCCTTGTGCCTAGGCCTAGGGCCTCATGAGCCTTTGGAAATGCCCGATACTCCATCACCTGTTGTACACGCGCATTATCGCTTCCAGGACAGATCCTGCAATGGCCCTCGCCTTATCCGATATGGTGTAACAATACTCTCTCTTTCCCCTAGGGTCCACATCGCCGAGCTTGAGTCCTTCCGAGACTCTCGTGCCATCCCTTATGAGCCCCCTCAGGACCCC
>JAPWUY010000117.1 GCA_028275295.1 Thermodesulfobacteriota bacterium
AATGGTGGTCCAGGTGGCCCAGGAGAAACCACCTGCTGCTCCGAAACCCGGCGAGGCGAAGCCACAGGAGAAAGGGCAACCCAAGGCCAAATGAACGAGGATTCACAAGGCCCCGATGAGAGCCTAGGCGAAAGAAAAGAGGAGAAAGCCCGATGCCCATAGACAAAGAAACCCTCATAAAACTGCCCCTCTGGCAAAAGGCCCTGGCTCTAGTGGGATTCATGGTGGTGGTGACAGTGGTATGGTACTTGGTCTTCTATGATCCAACGACCGAGGAGATGGCCTCCTTGAGATCTCAGATAGAAAAATTGCAAAAGCAGATCCAGGAACAGCAGAAGGCCAAGGAAGCGAGAAGGAGTCTCGAAGCAGAGATAAAAGCCTTGGAACAAGAGCTCAAGGTGCTGAGTGCAAAGCTTCCGGAGGAGAAGGAAATCCCGGAGCTTCTGAGCAAGATAAACGAACTGGGGCGTCTGAGCGGCCTGGAGTTCATGCTCTTCAAGCAGGGAAAGCCTGTGAGAAAGGACTATTACTCCGAGATCCCCGTGGAGGTGCAGGTCCAGGGAGGTTTCCACAGCGTGATGCAGTTCCTCTCCAAGGTGGCTAGCATGGACCGCATAGTCCATGTCTCAAACGTGAAAATGGGCCAGTACAAGCCGATTGGAGGAGGAACCATAGTGGTGAGCTTCATCGCCACCACTTACAAATACGAGAGCGAACCACCGCCTAAGAAGGAGCCGCCGAAGAAGAAACCTGCCCCCGCGCCCGCTCCGGCTTCCAAGGGGGGCAAGGTATCAGTGGACTAGGAGGAGGAGCTTGATACGGCGAAGACTCGTGAGAAAGATAGTGCTTGGGGGCCTAGGATTCCTGCTCTTGGCAGGATGCGGGGAAGAAGCTCCTCAAAAACCGACCACCACTGTCATCCAGAAGAAGATCCAGAAACCCCAACCCCAGCCCCCACCCAAAGAGGAAAAGAAGGAGCCCCCGGGCCAACCTCAGCCTTCGTCATTGGAGGAGCCGGCCAAGAAGGAGGAACCAGCGAAGGAACTGGTCTACGAATACGATCCAGGAGACAGACCCGATCCCTTCAGGCCTTTTCATGAGGAAGTGAAGGTGCAAATGGCAACGGGTGAATGCGAGGAGTTGGTCCCTGGGCCTCTCACGGAGATGGAATTGGCTCAGTTCTCACTGGTGGCCATAGTCACCCAAGGCCAGGAAAAGGTCGCCATGGTCCAGGACAAAAGTGGCAAGGGATACATGGTGAGAACAGGCAGCTTCATGGGCAAGAAGTGCGGCAAGGTAGTGGAGATAAGCCCTTCGGAAGGGCTTGTGGTGGAGGAGCCATACGTGGATTTGCTGGGTGTGAAGAGAACCCGCAGGGTGACACTGGGCTTCAAGACGTCACATGGAGGGGGACGATGATTTCTCGAAGGAAAGGATTGGGAATGCCTAGGCAGGCCAGGTGGCTTTTCATGGCAGCAGTCCTCCTGAGCCTGGGATTTTGGAAGGAGGCCAGTGCGAGCTCCCAAGCCAGGACCCTCTTGGAGATGATGGCGACGGAGGAGGCCTCGGGATCCAAGGTCTCCATCATAGGAGACGGAGACTTCTCCAGGTACAAGGTCTCTGGTCTGAGGGAGCCAGCTCGCATCGTGATCGATCTATTCGGGGTGGAAAACTACAAGTTCAACCCAGCAAGTCTGAGCCCCACAAGGGAGATAGAGAGGGTGAGGGTCGCTCGCCACAATGACAAGGTGAGGGTGGTCCTGGACCTGAACCCCGAAGCGCTTCCTGTCCCCTATGACGTGAGAAGGGAACCAGGAAAACTGACAGTCTCCCTGGGATTCCGCCAAGATGCCCAGGAGTCTCTTCTCGAATCTCCGGATGAAAGGGAATTCCAAGGGGAAAAAGAGCAACCCCAGGAGGAAGACAAAGCCCGATGGGATATCCCACCCTCCGAGGCCAGGTACGCAGGAATTCCGAGATCCTGGGAGGAAGCGACCCCCTCCATAGTTGAACCCCCTAGGATCTTGGATCCCAAGGCCTCGGAAAGGAAGGAGATGGAAAGGCCTTCCGTGGATGTGGCGGAAAACTCCGGCAATGTGATCGGGAAACCCAAGGAGGATGGACACGAGCTCGAGAAATGGAATCCTCCCCAAAGGGACATAGTCTGGGTGGACCCGAGAGTCGACATCCAGAAGAAGAAACAGGGCACCTTCCTGCCCAAGGAGGCTAGGATCCAGCCCGCTGCCTTCTCCATGGCTCAGGTGGCCAAGAAGCCCCTTCCCAAGGCCCCAGCGGTCTCGATTCAGGAAGAGGAAGAGGAGGAGTTCAAGATAAGCACAGGAATGGAGCCAGGGAAGACTTACACTGGGCAAAAGCTGGATCTGGATTTACAGGATATCGATCTGGACAATGTATTCAGGCTCATTGCCGAAGTGAGCAACCTGAACATAATCGTGAGCGAGAAGGTCAAAGGAAAGGTCACCATGCGCCTGAAGGAGGTGCCGTGGGATCAGGCGCTGGATCTCATCCTTTCGACCCACAAACTGGGCATGATTCAGCAGGGAAATGTGGTGAGAATCGCGCCCCTCAAAGACCTCCTGGACGAGGAGAAGGAGCGCAAGAGGGTGAAACAGGAGAGGCTCCAGGCCAAGATAGAGGCGGCAAAGAGGCTCCAGGAGGCGGAGATAGAGGCCCAGGAGAGGGAGAGAAAACTCAGGCCCTTTGTCACCGAATTCATAACCCTCAACTACACCAAGGCCAAGGATTTCCAGGCCCAGATAAAGGATATCCTCACCAAGGAGCCCAAGCTGGAGAGGGTTGGGACGGCAGTGGTTGACGAGAGGACCAACACAGTGACAATCACCGATTACCCCGAGAAGATAGAGAGGATAAAACAATACAAAGAGAAGGTAGACAAGCCCACACCCCAGGTCCTCATAGAGGCCAGGATAGTGAAGGCCACAAAGAACTTCGCGAGGGAGCTGGGAGTCCAGTGGGGAGCCCAATACGCTGAGTACGATAAAAGAGGGGAATGGGCCTGGGGAGTCTCATCCGCAACAGGCTCGGGCACTACCCCTCCTGTGACGCCCTCCTCCTGGCAGTCGGGCAGCTTCACCCAGGGGACAGGCCGGGACTTCTTCCCCCTTTCGGGTTGGATGGTGAATCTTCCAGCGACCCTTCTCCCAACCCCCCCTGGAATCGGGCTTCAAGTGGGTAGACTGGTCGGGGATCTCATAAACCTGGACTTGAGGCTCTCCGCCGCTGAGAGGGAGGGGCTCACCAAGATAATCTCGAGACCCAAGGTGATGACCCTGGACAACGTGGAGGCGACCATTAAACAAGGCCGGGAGATCCCATTCACCCAGGTCAATCCCGAAGGGAACGTGAGCGTGGTTTACAAGGAGGCATCCTTGAAGACGACGGTCACCCCTCAAATATCACCGGATGGAAGGGTCAGGCTCAAGCTGGATGTGACTGACGACTTCCCAGACAGAAGCAACGCCAACCCGATAACGGGCAACCCGGAGATCGTCAAGAGGCAGGGGACAACCGAGGTGTTGGTGAGAGACGGCGAGACTGTGGTCATAGGAGGGGTGCTCGAGGAGACGAGGGCCACAGCCGAAGATGGGGTTCCCTGGCTCAAGGATTTGCCTGGTCTGAACTGGTTCTTCGAGAGGAAGACGAGAAGACACGATCAGACGGAGTTGCTGATATTCGTCACTCCATTCATAGTGCAGCAGGATTGAGCCCGAGGGAGACCTTCCAGGATCTCGACCCCAAAAGAGCACTCGCCACAGGCGGGTGCTCTTTTGGCCTGAAAAGGAAAGGTAAATGGCTCGAGACTCTACCGACTACCCCTCACTGAGTGTGCCCACAAGAGACCCGGGGGAGCTCGAGAAGATTCTCCTGCAACTCGCAGAGGAGATAGACGAGCTCCAAAGGCAAAAGGAAAAGCTGGGCCAAGAACTGGAGCTCCAAAAGGCCCTTTTGTGGAGCATATTGAACAACATCCCAGAGGGGATCATCCTCCTGGATGACCAAGGCCGAATAGTTATCATGAACAGGCGCGCGGAAGTCATGCTCCAGTACACCATTCAGGAAGTCTTGGGAAAGCCCGTAAACACTGCCCTGGCCTCCAAGAAAAACCCCCGTCTTGTGGTCCAGAAGGTGATCAAGAGACCCTGGGTGAGGGAAGCGATGGTCATGAGAAAGGACGGAAGCGAGATCCCCCTCAGGGTGAAATTGTGGTCCGTTCTCGACGAGGATGGCAAGGAGACCACCAAGGTAGTATGTCTGGAGGATCTCACGAGAAGCCACGAGCTTACCCAGCACTCCATGAGAAACGAGAGACTCTCCTCTCTGGGCGAGCTATCCATGGGTATAGCCCACGAGATCAGAAACCCCCTTGCGGGCATTAGGATCACTGCCCAAGCCCTCGAGGAGGAGGTCGGCTCGAATCCCCTGGCAAGGGAATATGTCTCCAGGATAATCTCAGAGATAGACAGGCTCAACGAACTCCTCAAGTCCTTTTTCTCCTTCGCCAAGCCCCAGAAACCGGCTCTGGTGCCTTGCCGCTTGGAGGAGCTCGTCAGGGAGGTCATCTTCATCTTGGAAGGAGAGCTCAGGGAAAGAGGGGTAGAGGTGGAGATGCATTTCCCCGCGGAAGTTCCGCAACTCATGCTGGACACTGGCCAGATGAAGCAGGTCCTCTTCAATCTGGTGATAAACGCGATGCAGGCCATGGCCCATGGGGGCACCTTGAGGATAGGTATATCCTCCAACACCGAGGCTCGACCTCCGGAGGTAATCCTCAGTGTCGCGGACACGGGAAAGGGGATAAACCCAGAGCATAGGAGCAAGATATTCGATCCCTTCTTCACCACTAAGGCAAAGGGACTTGGTTTGGGCCTTTCCATATCGCACAGGATAGTCCAGGCCCACGGAGGGAGGATGAGTTTCCAGAGCGAGGTGGGCAAGGGAACTACCTTCCACGTGCACCTTCCCGTGAAAAAGGATGAGGGCGGCCCTGCGCCCCGAGAAGGAGAGGAAAACAGAGGTGAGCATCTGGCATCGAATGGATTATAATTAGAGGGCCACAAGAATAAGGAGGACGAGGATGCAAGAAGGGCCCAAGAAAGTCCTCATAGTGGATGACGAGGAGATCCTCACCTGGATAATGTCCAAGACCTTGGCCAAGGACAGGAAGCGATACGAGGTCTTGGTGGCCAACGATTGCTCCAAAGCGCTCCAGATAATGGACGAGGTCCCCATAGATCTGGTCATCACGGACATAAGGATGCCCGGCATGTCGGGTCTCGACATGATAGAGGAGGTGCGTCAGAGACATCCTGACACCAAGGTCATAGTCATGACCGCCTACGGGAGCCCCGAGATCCAGAAGGAGGCCATAAACAGGGGCTGCCTCTACTATCTGGAAAAGCCCTTCAAGATAGAGGAACTCAGAAGCCTCATCCTCGATGCCATAAAGGTGAGCAAGAAGGGGTTCGTGGGAAGGGTTGCCGATCTCCAGCTCACGGACATAATCCAGCTCAACTGTTTGGCAAGGATGAAAACAGCTCTGTCCGTCTCCAAGGAGGATATGGAGGGGATCATCTACTTCGAGGATGGGGAAATAGTCCATGCCCAATGCGGTTCCAAGACAGGCGAGGCAGCCCTGTTCGAGATCCTCAAATGGGAAGGGGGAGACTTCAGCACATTGAGTGGGGCCGAGGCATCAACCAGGACCATAAACAGACCATGGCAAGAGCTCCTCATAGAGGGAATGAGGCAGAAAGATGAAGGTGCGGGAGGCGAAGGTGGAGGCCCAGAAGCAGTGAATCTGAGAGAAACAGAGGACGAGGAGGATTACGAGGAGGACGATTTCGGGGCCCCGGAGATAGATTACGAGACGGGCCAGCCCAAAGTTGCCCAGGGCTCCAAAGACTCCCTGGATAGCACAGCCTCCCAGGAGACCCCATTGGAGACGATCAGTGTGGCAGAGACCATCCCGAAAGAGGCCATAAGAGACCCATTCAAGGAAAGGCCCCGTTCGACCAAAGAAAAGGCCAAGTTGATCCAGAAACTGCTAGCAGATTGGCAAAAGGAAAGCGAGGAGATTCAAGGGGCAGCGGTAGTTACAACGGATGGAATAGCTCTAGGGGCCCATCTCAGCAAAAGCAGGCTCACCCAGGAACAATTCTCTGCCCTGACAGGTCAGATATTCAAAGTGGGCCGAAAGGCCTCTCGCGCGACTGGAAGGGGGGAATTGGAGGAGATGTACATCAAGGGAGCAGTTGGCACCCTCTATCTCTATCTAATAGAATCTAAGGCCGTGTTGGG
>JAPWUY010000096.1 GCA_028275295.1 Thermodesulfobacteriota bacterium
TCCAGTTCGCCATAAACCCCCAAAACGGTCGCATGGTGATAATAGAGATGAACCCCAGGGTTTCGAGAAGCTCGGCTCTGGCTTCCAAGGCAACGGGATTTCCCATCGCCAAGATAGCGGCAAAGCTGGCTGTTGGTTACACTCTGGATGAGATAGCCAATGACATCACTCGTGAGACCCCCGCATCCTTCGAGCCCACGATAGATTACTGCGTGGTCAAGATACCGAGGTTCACCTTCGAGAAATTTCCCGGATCCGATCCTACCCTCAACACATCGATGAAATCCGTTGGCGAGACCATGGCCATAGGCCGCACCTTCAAGGAAGCCCTCCAGAAGGGTCTGCGGTCCTTGGAGATAGGCCGCTATGGCCTGGGCAACGATGGGAAGGATGCCTTGGTCTGGTCAGGGGACACGAGGCCCCACAGGCTCGCAGGTCCGGTTCAGATGGAGCTGTGGAGGAGAAGGCGCGATCCCTCGAGGCTCACCCGTGAGGAGCTCATGGAGGCCATAAGGGAAAAGCTCAGGGTGCCCAATGCCATGAGAATCTTCTTCATACGCATGGCCCTCAAAGAGGGGATGGGTGTGGAGGAGATACACAGGCTGACCCATATAGATCCATGGTTCCTACACCACATAAGGGAAATAGTCGAGCTGGAAGAGGAGCTGGAGGCGTTGAGGCCCCGTGGCGAGGTGGATTTGGAGATCCTCAAGAGGACAATTGACAGGGAAACCCTCTGGAAGGCCAAGTCCTATGGTTTTTCAGACGTTCAGTTGGCCCACATGTGGGGGACGGATGAAGAGACTGTGAGGCAACTGAGAATTTCCCTCGGGGTGGTCCCTGCCTTCAAACTCGTGGATACGTGTGCTGCTGAATTCGAAGCCTACACACCTTACTATTACTCCACCTATGAAGAGGTGGACGAGAGCCGGCCCAGCGCGAGACCCAAGGTCGTGATCCTGGGAGGAGGTCCCAACAGGATAGGGCAAGGGATCGAATTCGATTATTGCTGTTGCCATGCATCCTTCGCCCTCAGGGAGATGGGGTATGAGAGCATCATGGTGAATTCGAATCCAGAGACCGTGAGCACAGACTATGACACATCCGACAGACTCTACTTCGAGCCCCTCACGAGGGAGGATGTCCTGGCCATTGTGGAAAAGGAAAAGCCCATCGGAGTCATAGTCCAGTTCGGAGGTCAGACCCCCCTGAACTTGGCCGTTCCCCTCCAGAAGGCAGGTGTCAGGCTCCTTGGAACATCCTCGGACAGCATAGACAGGGCTGAGGACAGGGAACGTTTCAAAGAGCTCATAAAGAAGCTGGGCCTGATGCAACCCGAAAACGGGACAGCGACAACAGTTGCCCAGGCCAAGAAGGTGGCCTCCGAGATAGGGTATCCTGTTGTCGTGAGACCCTCCTTCGTCCTCGGTGGAAGGGCAATGGAGATAGTGTACCACGAAAGGGACCTCGAGGCATTCATGGACCTAGCTGTGGAAGCCTCGCCCGAGCGGCCGATTCTCATAGACAAATACCTGGAGGACGCCATAGAGATAGATGTGGATGCTGTGGCAGATGGAACAGATGTCGTCATTGCGGGAATCATGGAACACGTGGAAGAGGCAGGGATTCACTCAGGAGACAGCGCTTGCGTCCTTCCACCTATAACCCTGAACGAGAGGGTTTTGGAGGAGATAAGGAGAAATACCCACGCCCTGGCCAAGGAATTGGAGGTAGTGGGTCTCATGAACGTTCAGTTCGCCGTGAAAAATGACATAGTGTATGTTCTTGAGGTGAACCCCAGGGCCTCGAGGACAGTGCCGTTCGTGAGCAAGGCAACGGGTATCCCGTGGGCCAAAGTGGCCACTCAGGTGATGATGGGGCAGAAGCTCAGGGAACTGGGGATAACGAGGGAGGTGATTCCCCCTTACCTCGCTGTGAAGGAATCCGTCTTCCCGTTCAAGAGGTTTCCAGGGGTGGACGCTGTATTGGGGCCGGAGATGAAATCCACAGGGGAGGTGATGGGCATAGATGCCACATTCGGCATGGCCTTCGCCAAAAGTCAGCTAGCGGCTGAGCTCAAGCTTCCCCTTTCGGGCACGGTTTTTGTGAGCGTGAGGAACAAGGACAAGCGAAACATACTCTACATCGTGAAGAGGCTTGTGGACCTGGGCTTCGATATAGTCGCCACGGAGGGTACTGCAAATGCCCTCATAAGAAACGACATAGAGGTCACCCGCATAAGAAAGGTCTCGGAGGGGAGGCCCAATGTGGTGGACCTCATAAAGAACGGCAAGATACAGCTCATAATCAATACCCCCACAGCAGGACGCACCCCCAGAGAGGACGAGGTCGCGATTCGGACAACTGCCACTGCCTTCAATGTCCCCATTGTGACAACGGTAAGTGGAGCTGCTGCTACCGTAAATGCCATAGAGGCTCTCAAGAAGAAGAAAATCGATGTATGCGCCATCCAGGATTATCACAGAGTGGCCCTCCAGGGTCGCTGACTCGGCCGCCCCGAACTCTCCGATGCAGAAGGTAACCATCACAGGAAACCCACCCGATTCCTCTCAGCCTTCCAGAGGAGAAGTTCTGGGAAAGATTCCATTTGGAAATGGGAGAAGCCCTTGCGGCTCCTTCGGAATAGCATTAAGCTCCAAAAAACGGTTCTGGCTTTTCAGGCGGTTCAAGAAAGGCTTGGGAGGCGAAGATGCAAATCGCGGGGAATTTGGCTCTCCTCACGGACCTCTATCAACTCACCATGGTGGGGGGATATGTGAGGGAGGGGAAGACAAACCAATGGGCCAATTTCGACTATTTCTTCAGAAGGGTACCGGACGATGGTGGATATTGTGTGCTTGCGGGCCTCGAGGATTTGATCCAGTACATCGTGAATCTCAGGTTCACCCAGGATGACCTGAGCTATTTGGAGAGCCTGGGCCTTTTCCCCAAGGAGGTCCTGGATTATCTCGAGTCCTTCAAATTCACAGGCGACCTGTGGGCCATGCCCGAGGGGACAGTGGTCTTTCCCCACGAGCCCTTGATTCGAGTAAAGGCCCCCCTTCCCCAGGCCCAGCTCATAGAGACAGCACTTCTGAACATAATGAATTTCCAGACCCTCATAGCCACCAAAGCGGCGAGGGTGTGCTGGGCAGCGAATGGTGGGCCGGTTGTGGACTTTGGCCTGAGGAGGGCTCACGGTCCCAACGGAGGCCTCATGGCCTCTAGGGCCGCGTACATAGGGGGTGCGGAGGGCACATCCAATGTTCTAGCGGGTCGTCTCTACGGAATACCAGTGAGAGGAACCCATGCCCACTCTTGGGTGGAGAGCTTTCCATCGGAGATAGAGGCCTTCAGGGCCTACGTCAAGTCTTATCCCGACACCTCCATTCTCCTCGTGGATACATACGACACCTTGAGAAGCGGGGTTCCCAATGCAATCCAGGTGGCCAAGGAATTGAAGGAAATGGGCTACAGGCTGAGGGGCATAAGGCTGGATAGCGGCGACCTCGCATATCTCAGTAAAGAAGCTAGAAAGATGCTCGACGACGCTGGCTTCAAAGATGCGATCATAGTCGCATCGAGCGATCTGGACGAGTGGCTCATAGAGAGCCTGAGAAGACAAGGGGCAAGGGTGGATGTCTGGGGGGTTGGGACGAGACTTGTGACCTCCTATACCACCCCAGCCTTGGGAGGGGTGTACAAGCTCACGGCTCTCGATGAGGATGGAAAGAGAATGGTCCCCAAGATAAAGAGATCGGACAACCCGGACAAGATAACGAACCCAGGGGTCAAGAAGGTGGTGAGGATGTTCGACCCTTCAGGGCAGATGAGGGGTGATGTGATCTTCCTGGAGGAGGAGAGGCTTCCCAGGGGAAGAAGCTTCAGGGCCCACCATCCTGTCTATCCCCATGTGTACAAGACCTATCCAGAGGATTTCCAGATGGAAGAACTTCTCGTCCCGATTTTTCAGAAAGGGAAGTTGGTGTACAAGAGCCCTCCCCTCAAGGAGATAAGGGACAACACCTTGAAGAACCTGGCGAAACTGGATCCAGCTTACAAGAGGTTCCACAATCCCCACGTCTATCATGTGAGTCTGAGTCCCAGGCTCTACAGGGTGAAACAGATGCTCCTCAAGAAGGCTACAGAGGGGTTTTTGGCTGCCAAGTGATGGTAGTCCCTAATCTTTAGCCCCTCGAAGGGGCCCCCAATCCCATGGCGAGAGACCCATCGGGGCGGGCCTTTTTCACGCACCCAGTTCGATTTTGCACCCACGCCACAGCCTTGTTTCACGGTAGCGGGCCTCCCCCGCATGTAAAGATCCTCGGACCATAGCAGTTTGGGTTGGGGTCCCAGCTGGTGCGTCTTTTTCCTTGCCGGTGCTATGATCGCGACACGAATAATCAGGGTTGCTCTGCGTCCCCCGTGAGCTTGGCCGGAGAACCGCGTGGCTTCTGAGGCCTTGCGCTGGATAGCGATGGATGCCAGGTACATGAAAGATTCGGGTCTATCTATGCTCACGGGAGGCCAATAGCAGCTGGCTAAACCGCAGTCTTCCAAACCGCTCAAAGTCCCGCTGAAGGATTTTGACAAATGTCCAATTTTGGCCTGTCACCAGCGAAACTTTCTGGGCCCACTCGGTGGCCGCTTCAACTTTCGCCGGGGTGTCTTCTTGTTTGTCCCATCCTTCCCCCTTTGTTTCTAACAAGAAATGACCCTCTGCCGTCTCCACGATAAGGTCAGGCGTGTAATGGCGCAGGTAGGCCTGAGGGTCATGGTACGGGATACGCAAGGGCATACGCGGCAGGACCCGCGTATACGCCAGCACTTCGGCTTGAGTGTCGAGGTAGCGTATGAACTGCTTCTCAAATTCCGAGCTGCGCGGGTAAGGGAGTCCTTCCCGTTCGCCTTCAGCGAAAACCGTTTTCCTGGCCGGGTAGACGGGCTCCGAGGTGTGAAATGCCTTGCCATCGTTCCATTGGCTCACATTCCATCGCTCCAGGAGCTCGTATGGCTCTTCCACGACCTGCAAGCGCTAGATGGCATCCACGAATACATCCCGAATCTTTTCCCGAACCGGCAGGTGGTTCAGTCTGCGCACCGTATCCTGTTCGCTCATATCTATGGGCGAGTCGAAAAGACGCTCTTCGATGTACTGCCTTACCTTGGGCACGATTTCAGCGAATTGGGCGGAGGCGCCACAACGGGAGAGGATGGCCTTGGTGATATTGGCCAAATAGACCTCATAACGGTCAGTGTAGTCGAAGGACAGTTCGCGCTCCAGGTCGGTCTTCTGGGTGAGTAAGTCTTTTTCGCGGTACATCACCTTGGGCAGGGTGATCTCGGCCCAGGGGAACCATCCCCCCGGCAGAGACTTCACGTCCAGGTCAACGATGCGACGCACATCGCGAGTTATGCCACCTGCGAGAATGGGCATGGAAAAGTCGTACTGGAGTTTGGCCGGATCCACAGGCACGATGTTGGCGGGCTCATAGACCCGCCGGGCTTCGGTGATCTCGATGTCCAGGTCCTCGTTCTTGATCTCTGCGTTCCACAGGTCGCGGAAGCGGGGGTGATCAATGACGATCAATTTCTCTTCCCAGCCGGTGTTGACAGGCGTCATGCGCCGCAGCCCCCGGCCCAGGGTCTGCTCAGCCAGAATCGCAGACTCATAAGAGCGCAAGGGGACGATAACGCAGACGTTCTTCACGTCCCAGCCCTCTTTGAGCATCATCACGCTGACGATGGCCTCGTACTCGTTGGTGTCAATGGAGCGTGCCGCTTCTCGCGCCCTCTCCAGGCCTTTCTTGGTGATGACCCCGGAGGTGTCAGTATGGATGACCAGTGTCTTCAGCTGATGTTCTCGTTCCAGATAGGCGCCCACTTTATACGCATTGCGCGTCTGGTCAGCCATGACGAAGAGAACGGGCTTTTTCCCCGCAAGTTTGAAGTCACGCTGGAATTGCCGAAAGACCTCCACGCCGGTATCGATTTGGAGTTGGTTCTTTTTAACATAGTCCTTTATCAGCGGCTCCGGCGCATGCTCGATCTCGCCGATCTTGGGGCGTTTGACCACCTGGTCGCGACTCGCTGCCGCTAACGGATAATCGTAGATGATAAGGGGGAAGAAAACTTTTCGCTCACCTGCGCCAGTATACGGGGTGGCCGAAAAATCCAGTTGCATCACCAGCCCTTCGCTTCCGCGGGTGCGCCCCGCTTCGTGCAGCCGGCGGATAGCTTTGGCCCACTCCAGGTCGTAGGAGTGTACGTGGTGGGCCTCATCGTTGAGCACAAGCAGGTCGAGATGCTCAGTGAGACCACGTTCGAGGTCAAGGCGACTCAATGACTGTCCCTTCACCACGTAGGGTCCGAGCGCTTCTTGAATCACATTGGCGGGTTGCGCCGCTTTCTCCTCGTACAGTTGCTGGACGTTGGTCAGGTAGAGCGTGCCGAAGGCGTGGGGTGCAGTGACCTGACTCTGGTAGACCAGTTGTAGGTCAAAATCCGCTTCCCATTCCGGCGGGATGAAGGGAAAGTCTTGGAAGATAGTGTTGTCTTCAAAGGCTTCATTGAGCCTGTCGAGCACGATCAGGTTGGGCGCGATGAGCAGGAAACTGGAGGTGTAGCGACAGCCGTTTTGGGTGCGGAAGAAGCGATTGAAATACTTTCAAACGATGGCCAGCGCCATCACAAAGGTCTTGCCGGAGCCGGTAGCCATCTTGAAGCAATATTTGGGCCAGTTATCGGTGGTGGGGTCGAAGGTCAGGCTGACGCCAAAGTTGCGCGCCAGGCTGTAAAGGTTATGTAGCGGCAGACCTCATAGACA
>JAPWUY010000097.1 GCA_028275295.1 Thermodesulfobacteriota bacterium
GGCCTCCTCAGCATCTCATAGCCTTCGGAACGAATCTCGCCTATGAGCTTCTCCACCTCCTGCTCCGGAACCAGGTAATTTCTCAGAACGCGAGTGAAGATCTCTATGGAAGTTTCAAATTCCTCCGGGATCACATGGTCTGCCCCCAAGGCGTAAAGGGGGTCCACCTCCTGAATGTATCTGGTGCGCGCTATTATATGGACACCGGGGTTGAGTTTCCGAGCCAGGAGAACCGTGGAACGAAGGGCGCCCGGGTCGTTTATAGCGATGACAATGGTTCTGGCATTGTGGATTCCCGCCTCCTTCAGAACTGCCTCATGGCTCGCATCCCCGAAGATTATTGGCTCACCCTTTCTCTTCTCTTCTTTGACCGTTTTGGGATTCATCTCCACTATAACGTATGGGATCCCCACGGCCTTGGCTGCTTTGGCGAGATTCCTCCCATTCAATCCAAATCCAACTATTACGAGGTGGCCGTGGAGGCTTTCCCTTTCATCAATCCTGGATCCAGCCCTTTCCACTGCCCAGCTGGGTAACCAAGGCCAAGATGCCATGACCTTTCCGAGCCGCTCTCCAGATGCCAGGAGCATAGGGGTCGCTGCCATTGTTAGAACCGAAATGGCCAAGAACACCTGGTAGGCGCTCTGGGAGATGAGATCTTCGACGAGCCCAGATTGAGCGAGGATGAAGGAAAGCTCCCCTATTTGGCTCAACCCAAAACCCATACCCACTGCCACCCTGATGGGAAGTCTCAGGACCATTCCCGCGACTGTGGCAACCACTGCCTTGATGAGGATCAAGCCCAAAGCCCCTATCCCTATCCACACAGGATTGGCCAGAAGGAGTCTCATATCCAGCATCATTCCTATTGATGCGAAGAAGAAACTCATGAACACGTCCCTGAAGGGGAGCACGTTGCCGAGGGCCTCGTGAGCGAAGTCGGACCGGGAAATGAGAATCCCCGCAAGAAGGGCTCCTATGGCAGGGGACAGGCCTTGAGAGTGGGCAAGCCAAGTCATGAAAAAACAGAGAGCCAGAAGGGCAAGGAGGAACATCTCCCGACTCCTTGCTCTGGCAATCAAGAAGAAGGCCCCGGGAATGAGCTTCCAGCCGAGGCCAGCTGCGGCAAACATGATGACAAGCCCCATGAGAGCCCTCATGGCAGCCCCGGTATCCCAGCTGCTCCCTCCCGAAGCCCCTAGAACTGGGATTGCCAACATCATGGGCACGATCATCAAGTCCTGGAAGATGAGAATCCCCAAGGCCGATTGCCCTTGAGGAGATTGAAGCTTGGCGCTCTCTTCCAATGAGCGCACAACTATAGCCGTGCTGCTCAGGGAGACAAGCATCCCAGCGAAGATCGCCTTCTCCATGGCAAGACCGGCCATGTGACCCAATGCCACCACAACCCCAGTCGTGCCTGCTATCTGGATGGAGCCTCCGAGCAACATGGCCCTTTGAAGTCGAGAAATTGTCTCCTGAGAAAACTCCATCCCGATGGTGAAAAGGAGGAGGGCAACCCCTATTTCCGCTAGGCTCGCCACCTTGAGACTCTCCCCCACCAATCCAAGCCCGTTGGGTCCAGCGATCATCCCCCCGACGAAAAAACCGAGGAGGGAAGGGAGCCTAAAGACCTTGCAGAGGGCCAAGGTCCCTATCAAGATGCCGAATAGTGCGACTAACTGTTCCAATGCCGATGCATCCATGGGGGATCCCCTCTATTCCCCTTAAGCCCGAATTATCCTTCGATATGCCTTCAGCCCAAGTGGGGGATCACTTCCCGCAAGTCCGATTTTTCACTCTTCGGACACACCAAGAGAATCCTCCCCTCTCTCATCTCCTTTTCCCCGAATTTTCTCAGGAACTCCTCTAGCGCCTCATTGTAGTTGAAAGCGATCCCCATGCCACCCCTCCTAGCTATCTCGAGGATGCCCATGCTGTCACCCATTGTATCTCCCATATGGGCCAAGGCTTCTATTTCCACACCCAACTCAGCGGCAAAGTCCATGGCTATAGAGGCCTTGGCGCTTTCATCCTTGAGTCCCAGTTCAATGGTACCGGTAGCCCTTATTTCCGTGTAAAGGGGGTCTCGCCTCACATGGGGTCTTTCAACGTAACTCCTCACGAGGTCCTCAAGCTCCTCCTCATGGATTTCCTCCCCGGTTCTCCAATCGGCGAACACGAGCCTGTTGCAGCGGAACATGAGGTCCTTCATGGAAAGGAGATAGCGCATAGCGTAGAGGGTCACAGTGTAACCCGTGGAGACTATGGCGATATGGATGGAGCTCCTTTTCAGATGATTCATGAATGGGCCGAATCCGTCCACGAACCTCATTCCATCCATGGTGTACTGTATTGCCGAGGCAAGGGGCATCCCCTCGCTCATCCTGCCAGCTATTCTGAAGGTCTCCTCCATGGACATGAGGCCCCTTGTCTGAAGGCCGAAAGCCCTAGCTGCCTCATCCAGCCGACCTCTCTCGTTGGGAAAGGCCCACTGGATCATCTCCTGCATGGTGTGGGAGTGGACAAGCGTGCCGTTCAAATCCGATGAAAGGAGCTTCACCTTTGCCATGAGATCACCTCCCTATAAAACCCACCCATGAGAACTCGGAGGGCTCTTTCCTTTTCTTCTCAGCACTTCGGGTGCCAGGACCTGTTGTTCTCTGTCCACCTGGAGTATCACTATGGCCGCGATGACGAGAAGTCCCCCTATCACCTGAAGCCCCTCCATGACCTCCCCCAGGATCAAAAACGAGATTAGCCCTGCTGATATGGGCTCTAGGGTGGCAGTCACAATGGCCCTCGTGGATCTGAGATAGTTGATACCTAGAAGGTAGAGAGCGAAGGGGAGCACAGTGCCCATCACTGCTACCCAGAGGATTCCGAGAAGCCGGGTGAGGTCCACGAAGATTTTGGCGTATCCTCCGGGAGGGACAACCACGTGCCAGAATATGGCGGAAGTGAGCATGGCGTAAAACAAGACGGTCCATGGATCGTGCCTGTGCATGCCCCTTTCGGACAGAAGGGTGTAAGCTGAAAAACACAGGGCAGCTGCAACTCCCCCTACGAGTCCCTGTTTGTTCAGCTTCAAGAGCTCGAGATTGTAGCCACCAACCACGAGGTAACACCCGGCCAAAGCCAAAACAAGGGCGAGGGATTTGGGCACGGTGATCCTCTCGGACCAAAACGCCATGGCATAGACGGCTACAAACACAGGGGCCATGTACTGGAGCAAGATAGCGGCACCTACCTGAATCTTGCCTATGGCGTAAAAATAGGTCGCATTGTTGAGAGCCATGAGAAAACCCAAAATTGCTAAAACGGGAAGATCTCGGAGCTGCAACCTGAGAAGATCCCTCCTTTTGGCCAAAAGCCATATCCCCAAAAGCAAAGTAGCGAAAGAGGCCCTGAACTGAACGAGCTCCATGAGCCCCAAACCCTCTCGCATCATCCACTTTCCCGCAACACCAGAGGAGGCCCAGAGAATGGCTGCCCAAGCAACGAAAATATATCCCTTCACCCTGAAAGAATCCCCCAATCCCTCCCAATTTGGAGTGCAAAAAACCCGAAAGGCTATCTTACCCGAATCCACCCCTCTCGCCAAAGGCCCCCTCGGGAGGATCTCATGGCCCATTGCCCTCGAAAGAAGGAATCTTCCCGTTCACCCATTTTATCTTCTCCAATTCCATGCCTCTGGGCCCCTCCTTAAACCCCAAGAGAACCCTCGGCATGCTCGAGACCTCGCCAGATGGACGCACAGGGTGCATCCCTTCGGGAAAACCACTCTCCCCAGGATCTCGGGCCTTTCCCCGCTAGGTCATCCCAGCTCGGATCACGAATCCCCGGGAGGGGCGGGCTCCCCACGCCCGGAGGAAGGCACCGGTTTGACCGAGGCATGTCTCCATTAGGCCACGGCCACCCGGCCACCCATGTGGCGCGATGAAATGCCGTGGCACGAGCAAGGCCTTGCAACGCGGACGCACAGAGTGCGTCCCTCCGAGAAAAGCGGCCTTCGCGCCGTCCCTTGCTTTGCCCCCGCAACGCCTTCTCCCCATCGCTTGGCCATCTCGCGGAGGGGCGGGCTCCGCACGCCCGTCTAGCAGGCTTCGCTTCCACCCGGGGATCGCCTCATTAAGCCACCAAACGTTCGTTTGACGCCGATGATTATGTTATGCCTCGGCTTGCGTATGGCCTTGCCACGCGGACGCACAGAGTGCGTCCCTCCGAAAAAGACGCCTCTCGCCTCGTCTCCGGGCTTTCCTCCGTAAGGCCATCCTTGCTGGGCTGGCCATCCGCGGAGGGGCGGGCTCCGCACGCCCGTCTAGCAGACTTCGCTTCCACCCGGGGATCGTCTCATTAAGCCACCAAACGTTCGTTTGACCCCGATGATTATGTTATGCCTCGGCTTGCGTATGGCCTTGCCACGCGGACGCACAGAGTGCGTCCCTCCGAAAAAGCCGCCTCTCGCCTCGTCTCCGGGCCTTCCTCCGTAAGGCCATCCTTGCTGGGCTGGCCATCCGCGGAGGGGCGGGCTCCGCACGCCCGCAGGGATGGCTTGGGCCTAATTGACACATGTCCCCACTAGGCCCCCGGGTCATCTTTGAGACATGTGGTGGAAATGAGATGCCCGGGCTTGCGTACGGCCTCGCAACGCGGACGCGGAGACCGCGTCCCTCCGGGAAAACTGCCTTTCGCGACATCTCGGGGCTTTCCCCCATGAGGCCATCTTGCCTTGGACGGTCCCCCGCGGAGGGGCGGGCTCCGCACGCCCGCAATGACACCATTGGCTTCACCAAGACGTTCCATGGTTGCGCAACCGGCAGCCCGCCCAGCCATCCCTGATGATGAAAATGGCTCCGCATGAATACGGCCTCGCCAGATGGACGCACAGGGTGCGTCCAACCGAATCAGGCCATGCTTCCCGTCGCTTCCCACAGGGCCATCTCCCTGGAGCTCGCCCCCTCTCGAGGAACACTCGATTGGGCGGATCCATCTTCCATTTCGGCAAATAAGCCCTTGGACTCGGGGACATTGCAATGTCCGGGCGAGGGATTACAATAGCAGTCGGCCACTTGGGCCAATGAAACAAAAAAGAGGAGACCTGTCATGCTCATACCGGAAGATTGCAGGTATACGAAGGATCACGAGTGGGCTAGGCTGCAAGGAGGAAAGGTGAGGGTCGGAATAACTGACTTCGCCCAGCAACAGCTAGGGGATGTGGTGTATATTGAACTCCCGTCCAAGGGCGACAGAGTCGAAGGTGGCAAGCCTTTCGGTGTAATAGAGTCTGTCAAGGCAGTATCGGATCTCATATCCCCAGTCACCGGAGTTGTGGACGAGGTGAATACGGATCTCTTGCAACATCCAGAATGGGTCAACCAGGATCCGTACGGGAAGGGCTGGATGATACTCATTCTGCCAGATAACCCCTCCCAGTGGGAGGAGCTACTGGATGCCAGGGCTTACGAATCTCTTCTCTCGGAAGAGGGTAAATAGAGGTGAAAATGGGGCAGTTCTACTCCGACGACGAGAAGGCCTTGAGGGGTATGCTGAGGGAGATAGGGGTCAACTCCGTGGAGGATCTCTTCGAGGACATCCCCCAGGAGGTCAGGCTCCGAAGGAAGCTGGATTTTCCTGGCCCCATGGCTGAATGGGAGCTCATGGCTCACCTCAGGGAGCTATCCCAAAAGAACATCTCCAGCCTGGATGCCCCCCACTTCATAGGAGCTGGATGTTATGACCACCACGTATTTGCCGCCGTCAAGTCGCTTTTGAAGAGAGGAGAATTCTTCACCGCATACACCCCCTATCAGCCCGAACTCAGTCAGGGAACTCTCCAGGCCATGTTCGAATTCCAGACCTTCGTTGTGCGGCTCACAGAGATGGAGGTGGCCAATGCCTCCATGTACGACGGCGCAACAGCTCTAGCGGAAGCCGTGCTCATGGCCCAGAGGCTTAGACCCGAGAGGAGAAAGGTGATCCTTTCCAAGGGGGTTCATTTCCAGTGGCTCCAGGTTGTGAGGACCATAGTAGCTCCTCTGGAGCTCTCCTTGGTGGAGGTGGAGACCACAGAGAGTCTGGAGACAGATTGGGAAGCGATGGGATCCTGCGTGGACGAAGATACCATCTGTGTGGTGCTCCAGAATCCCAATTTTTTCGGGACAATCGAAGACCTTCGCGAGATTCAGAGGCTGGAAAGCCAAGTCCACGGCGCTGGCGCCCTTTTTGTCTGGGCCATTGTGGAGAGCACCTCTCTGGGACTTCTCAAGCCCCCTGGCCAACTGGGGGCTGACATAGTTGTTGCGGAGGGGCAGCCTCTCGGGCTCCCCATGAGCTTCGGAGGGCCCCATCTCGGGCTTTTTGCCACGAGGGAAAAGTATCTGAGACAGATGCCCGGGAGGCTCATCGGCCAGACAGTGGACCAAGAGGGGAAGAGGGGGTTCGTCCTGACCCTCGCCACTAGGGAACAGCACATAAGAAGGGAGAGGGCTACCTCCAATATTTGCACCAACCAGGCCCTCTGCGCCCTCGCAGTGACAATTCATCTGGCTCTTCTAGGCCCCACGGGACTGAGAGAAATAGCCTCGAGGAGCGCTCGCATGGCCCAGAAGGCATTGGAGGCCTTGAGGGAAATACCGGGTGTGGAGATCCCCCAGAGGAGAGTGTACAACGAATTCGTGGTCAGGGTCCCTGGAGACCTGGAGGAGATAAACAGAGCTCTCCTCAGGAGGAATATGGTAGGAGGTTTCAATCTCGGAAGGCTCGATCCTGCTTGGAAGGGAAATTGGCTCCTCGCCTTCACCGAAAAGAATACAGAGGAGCAG
>JAPWUY010000150.1 GCA_028275295.1 Thermodesulfobacteriota bacterium
CGAGAAGGGCTTTAGAAGGTGGCCCTCTTCGCGCCAAATGACCCAATGGGAGTTTCCTCAAGAGTCCTCAGTCGAGAGCTGTTTCACAGGCCTCTTCGGACATGAAGCGCCAAACTCAGGGGCTTTGGAGATGATCCCGGCTAGCTGAAGGGCTTCTCTCAAAACAGAAGGCTCCTCTCCCCCCCTTTTCCTCCAGTTCCAAGACGCTGGGGCTCAAATCCGTTGACGCTTCTTCTCAGCGTGTGTTACCGTCGAAGCCTGGGAGGGAGAGAGTCTTGGAAGTGGAACTCCTTGAAGGGTTTGAGGGCCTGGATAAGATAGAAGGGGAGTGGGATGATCTTTGGTTGTCTTCGAGGGAAAGGTGGGTTTTTCTCCATCCCATTTGGGCGAGATGCTGGGTGAGCCACTACGGGGAGGACGTTTCCCCGAAGCTCCTTTGTGTGAGGAACGAGAGGGGGGAACTTGTGGGGTTAGCTCCCCTTTGCACGAGCCGTGGAGATCCTCAGGTCTTCAAGTGGATTGGGGGAGAAGAGCTCTCAGACACTCAAGATCTCGTTATAAGGAGAGGCTGGGAAGCCATGGTCCTGAGCTCTCTAAATGGGATCTTGAGGAAAATTCTCGGCCCCAGAGGGAGGCTCGATCTCCACTTTGTCTCGGAGGGTTCCCCGATTCTGAGCGAGGCCAATGACATGTTGATGGAAGGGTGGGATGTGAGGATAGAGCTCGAGGAATGCGCCCCCTTCGTTGATCTCCCCGAGACATGGGAGGAATTTCTCTCTTCCCTCAAAGGCCACCACCGCCACGAGCTCAGGAGAAAGATGGGCAAGTTGGAGCGCTCTTTCCCCGTGAGATTCCGAGAGGTCGCGACGGATGATGGTTGGGAGGAGGGCCTGGAAAATTTCTTCAGGCTTCACAGGGCGAGTCAGGTGGAAAAGGCCCAATTCATGGACAAGAGGAGGGAGGCCTTCTTCAGGGAGATGGGCTGGGCCTTCCGAAAAAAGGGGATCCTCAGATTGACAGAACTCAGTGTAGAGAATGGCCCTGTTTTGGCTTCAGCGGTCTCCTTCGTGACGGGCGAGACTTGGGCCCTTTACAACTCGGGATTCGATCCCCACTACAGGCAGCTGAGCCCTGGTATAGTCCTTGTAGCCAAGACCATCTCCGCGGCGATAGAGGAAGGCCTCAGGCGTTACGATTTTCTGAGAGGCCGCGAGCTCTACAAATACGATTTCGGGGCCAAGGATCGGCTTCTCTACAAGGTGAGCATGGCTCCGCGGCCGTGAAAGGTGGATCATGAGAATTGCGGTTCTGAGCACTCATACATGCCCACTCGCTTCTCTCGGAGGCAAGGAAACAGGGGGCATGAACGTCTATGTGAGGGAGACGAGCCGGGAGCTTGCCAGAAGGGGAGTCCTAGTGCACATATTCACGAGAAGCCAGAATCCCAGTATTCCGAGGAGGGTATCCCTGGGAGAAGGAGTCGATGTGTTCCACGTCCCTGCAGGCCCAGAAAGGCCCTACCCCAAGGACCTGGTGCTCGAACATTTGGCGGAGTTCGTCCGTGGGGTCCTCACTATGGCTAGAGGGCCCTATGATCTCATTCACAGTCACTACTGGCTTTCTGGAGTCGCTGGGCTGGAACTCAGGAAAAGCTGGGGTATTCCCCAGGTCCACATGTATCATACATTGGCCCGGGTGAAGAACATTGTTGCGAGAAACACCGCAGAGATGGAAAAGACTCCGCGGCTCAACTGGGAGATGGAATTGGCCAGGGAGGTGGATGCGTTGATTGCCCCTCACCCCTTGGAGAGGGCCCAGCTCGTATGGCACTATCAGGCCCCACCAGAGAGGATCCACATAGTTCCCTGTGGCGTGGATACCTCGGTTTTCCACCCCATGGACCCATGGGAGGCAATGAAATCATTGGGGATAGAAGGGAGACGCTGGGCAATTTTTGTGGGAAGGCTCGATCCCATAAAGGGCCTGGACATCCTTTTTCAAGCCGCCAAGATACTCAGAGACCATTTGGGGCCATGGGATGTGCCCTTGGGAGTGATGATTGTGGGGGGGACAAAGGCCGAAGATGGCATCGCCTCCTCCCTCGAGGTTGTTGGCCTCAGGGAGATGGCGAGATCCGCTGGAGTAGAGGACATGGTGATCTTTGTCGGCCCCAAGAGCCAGGAGGAGCTTCCTCTTTACTACAATGCCGCAGAACTGTGCGTGCTTCCCAGTAGATACGAGTCCTTCGGCATGGTAGCCCTGGAGGCAATGGCTTGCGGAACCCCAGTTGTGGCCTCAAGGGTTGGGGGACTGGCCTATACCGTAATCCATGGCGAGACAGGCCTTCTCGTCCCAGAGGGAAAGCCAGAGGAGCTGGCTCAGGCTCTAGCAATTCTCTTCAGGGAAAGGTCTCTCAGGAATCGATTAGGTGAGAGGGCAGCTCAGAGGGCGAGGGCCTTTTCCTGGAGACGTGTGGTCGACGGACTGATGGAGGTATATGGCAGGGTCCTCGGGAGGGCGGAAGGCTCTGGACCTAAGAGACTGGAGGCACCCATTGCTTGGATGGGTGAGACCCAAAGGGGATTTTCCCTCTGAGTCCAACTCCTTGGCCAGAAGAGACAATGGTCATTTGGCTTCTCAGGGAAACCTCGTCTTCTGGAAGCATGGGGGCGAGGAAATTTCCGGACTGGGCTGTCCTGTGACGAGGATTCAAAAACTCCAGTTGCGCCAGCTTCCTGGAGCCTGGACTTAGATCCTTGGGAGGAGGAGAGTTGAGCGGCGAAAGACCGGATCTTGCTCCCTACGCCACAAGAAGCACCGACTCCAGGGGAAGAAAACACCCTGAGCTCTTTAAAGACGATAGGCCCCATTTCGAGAGGGACAGGGACAGGATAATCCATTCAACGGCTTTCAGGAGACTAGAATACAAGACCCAAGTGTTCGTCAACCACGAGGGAGACTACTACCGGACCCGCCTCACCCATACCCTCGAGGTGGCTCAAATCTCCAAGGGGATAGCGAGGCGATTGAATCTCAATGAGGATCTAGCTGAATCCATAGCCCTAGCCCATGACCTGGGTCACACGCCATTCGGTCACACTGGAGAGGAGACCTTGGCCTTCTTGATGAGGGAATGGGGAGGTTTCGAACACAATCTTCAGAGTCTGAGGATAGTGGAGGAGCTCGAGGAGAGATATCCCGATTTCCTGGGGCTCAATCTGACCTGGGAGACCAGGGAGGGGCTGGTGAAGAGGTCCATCTCCCAGCAAGGCATCCCCAGGACCATCCCGGCTGAATTCTCACCCGAAGAGGCTCCGTCCTTGGAAGCCCAGATAATAGAACTTGCCGACGAGATAGCTTACAACAACCATGACATCGACGATGGGCTCGAGGCGGGTTACCTGGAGGAGGAAGAGCTGGTCGCCGAGGTGGACCTGTGGATGGAGATGAGGGATTTGGTTCTGAGGAAACATCCGGCCATCGAGGGCAAAAGACTCAAATACCAGACCATAAGTCACCTGATAGGCTATCTCATCCAGGATCTCGTGGAACACACGAGGAAGATGATAAAGGAAAGGGGCATAGAGACCCTCCAGGATGTGAGGAGGGCCGGCGTGAACATTGTCAGTTTCTCTCCTGAGACCAGGGCGAGGAATGAGGTCCTCAAGGGCTTTCTCCAGCGAAAACTCTACAAGCATTACAAAATGGAGAGGATGCGTCTGAAGGCCAAGAGAGTGGTCCAGAGGCTGTTCGAGGCTTATATAAATCAGCCGACACTGCTCCCCCTGAGACACCAAAGAAGGACCCTACAAGAGCCCCTTCAGAGGGTTGTATGCGACTACATAGCGGGGATGACGGACCGCTTCGCCATCGAGGAGTACAAGAAGCTTTTCGATCCGGAGGAAAGGGTATGAAAGGTTCCTCTGGGGGTCCCTTCCCCGAAACCCATGTCCAAAAGCCCCAGGGCGATCCCAAAGGACTCATGGCCCATATGGCCTCCCTCTGCCAGGAGCTCAGGATAGCCCTTCACTGTTTCAGGGAAAAGGGGTGCGGCTGGGGGAGTCTTCTCTTGGTAATGAGCGGCTCCGAGGTTCTCTCCCTCTATTGGGCGGGGAGCAGAGGCACAGCTCAAAAAAGGGGCTCCAGGGCCCTCTATGGTTTCCTCGTGAGCTATTTCCCCCGTTTCAATTCCTCGGCCAGGGGCCCAGATGGCAACTATTACAGGGTGCGCATTCCCTTGTCGAGGGAGGGCGGCAAGGCATCCAAGAGACTCAAGATCCCCTCAGCATTGGTGCACCTCTACAGAAGGGGGGCAATGGAGGACCTAGTAGCCCAGGAAGAGGCCGGTAGGGGAAGATGCGTGATCCTTGGGCGGGGAAGGTGGGGTTTTCTCATAGATCCCTGGGAATTGGTTGAGGATTTCGAGGAGACCATGGACAGGTTTCTCCTGGAACTCGATTCCAATGCCCTTCTCATGCAGAGGTGTTTGCGGCGGTTCAATCATCTCCATGGATGATGCGAAAAGAAAGGCTTTTGTCGTCTTGGGAGTCGGCCTTCTGGCCATAAGCTGGGCAGCCATATTGGTGAGGCTCTGCCACGCCCCTGCAATGATAGTTGCTTTCTATCGATTGGCTCTTTCGGCGATCATCCTCGCTCCTTGGTTTTTCTTCTCGGGAACCTCGGATTATGCTCCCCGATGGAGAAGGGGATGGGGTTTGATGGTCCTCTCCGGCGTTTTCCTAGCATCCCATTTCCACTGTTGGATAGAAGCTGTACAGAGGGCACCAGTGGCATTGGCCGTGACCATCTCCTCGACCCATCCGGTGTTTGTGGGGCTCCTTTCTCAACTCGTCTACGGAAAAGGGTTCGGACGTGCCAGGGCAGTGGGGACGCTTGTCACAGTGGGGGCCGTAGCTGGGATGATGTGGGATCCCTCAAGTTGGAGCCACGGGGACCTGTATGGATTCCTCTGGGCTCTGGGGGCCTCATTCTTCTTCGCCCTCTACATGATGATAGGTCAAAGGGTGAGGACCAGGACGGGAATCATATCCTATGTGGTGCCAGTATATGGTGTGGCCGCATCCCTCCTTATGGCTGGGGCCATCTTCAGGGGACTCGATTTTCTAGGTTATTCTCCTCAAACCATTGCCATGTTCATCCTTCTTGCCCTCGTTCCAACGGTCATAGGTCATTCCTCTTTGAATTGGGCATTGGGGCATCTCTCAGCCACCATGGTGGCCGTGAGTGTCCTGGCAGAGCCTGTGGGAGCCTCCCTCCTGGCCTGGGCCATTTTGGGGGAAAGGCTTAGAGGGTCCGTAATCTTTTGGGGCTCGATCATTCTCTTTGGGATTTACATCTCGTCCAGGGAAGAAATTTGGGAGAGAGGATCAAGGAGGGGAAGAGTTCATGAGGGAATATAAGAGACCTCCCATAGTGTGCGTGGTGGGCACTTCGGACAGTGGCAAGACTACCCTTCTCGAGAAGATCATCCCTGAGCTGAAAACCAGGGGCTACAGGGTGGCTGTGGTCAAACACGATGTCCATGGATTCGAGATGGACAAGGAGGGGAAGGACTCCTGGCGTCTCAAGAGGGCCGGGGCCGATGCCATCGTTGTGTCGTCGCCCACGAAGA
>JAPWUY010000099.1 GCA_028275295.1 Thermodesulfobacteriota bacterium
GGCTCCCCTGGGGCCTCTTCCATCTTCCCTTCTTTCCCCTCAGCTTTTAGAGTCTCCTCCTCCACCTCCATCCCCCTTTTTCCTCAAGACGAATTCCCAGACAAGCCTGTTCAACCAGAGAAGAGTGTGCAGACCGAAGAATCCGAATGTCAGGACCAAAAGCCCCACCATGAAAAGGTTGGCATAATAGAGAAGGGGCTTTCCGGGATCGTGGATATCCGCATGGGGCATATATGTCACGAAATTCTCAGGTGCGTTCGCATGGCATTTGCGGCATGTGGACAAGAGGTTCTGCCTGTGGACAGTGGAGCGGATGTCGACTGCCGGGAATATGCTGTGGGCGCTGTGGCAGTCATGGCATTTGGCCCCAGCGACCTCCCCAAGGGAGGTGAGCTTGCCGTGGAAGGTGTCCCTGAAGGTCCTATAGTACTCCTTGTGGCAACCACCACACCGATTCGCCTGGGCAAGCCTGTGAATCCTGCCCTCGGCCTGGATGATCTTGTGGGAGTAATGGCAATCCTGGCAGCCTGGAGCGCGGCCATCCCCTCGGGCGAGAAGCTGACCGTGGTAGCTCATCTGAAACTCGTTCTTTATGCCCTCGTGACATGTGCCGCAGAGGTTTGGCACATTGGCCCTGGCACTTCTCGAAAGGGGGTCCTCGTGGGAGAGAATATCGTGTTTGCCGTGGCAATCCTTGCAGACAGGGGCAAAGACATCCCCCCGCCTGCTCGCCCTGAAATGAATGCTGTCCGCAAACTGGCCAGCCTCTTCCTCATGACATCTGCCACAGTCAACCTTCTTGAGGCCCCCTTCCTTGTGAGGGAGGTCGGATATGTCAGAATGGCAGAAGACGCAGGAGACCTTACCGTGGACCGAGGCCCCGAAAGAGGCGTCATCCACGAAAAGGGAAATCCTCTTCCCATCTGGCCCTTCCTTGTAAAGTTCCTTGTCAGAATGGCACATGAAACACTCTTCGTTGGAAGGGCCTGCCCCCAAGGAAATGGAAGCCGAGAGGAGACCCCCCACGAGAACCACCATTCCCAAGAGAACTCTCACTCGCACCAAGGCCGCCTTCCTCGCGCTCCCAATCATTGCCTTCAATCCCGCGGAAAGCTGATGAGCTACTTCGCCACGCAGAGAGCCTTCGCCTCCCTGGTCAGGAAGAATGCCTGGAAAATGTGGGCCTCGGTGTTGTTGAGATTGAACCTGTGCCACTGCTTCTTGGCATTGGCGAGCTCCATCTCAGCTCCCACGAGCTTGCTCCTCACCCATGCCTTCTGCTTCACATCCTCCTTGAGGGACACGAACTCCCTCATGCACCCAACTGTGAACTCCGCCTGATGAAGGGACTCGAGGAGAAGTCTGGCAACCTGTGGTATGTGTTCATAACCTTTGAGGGTCTCATTGTGACAGTCCACACACGAGGTCACGATCTCCTTGACCGTGAAGGTGTGACCGGTCTTGGGATGGTGGCAAGTTATGCAGCTTGGTCCTCTGCCTTGCTGCAAGAACTTGTAATGGGAGCTCGTTGAGAAATCAGCATACTCTCCCGTGTGACACTGGCCGCACCTCTCGTCCATCTTCAGATAATAGGAAGGGGTTTTCTTCCCCTCCATCTCGAGCATCCCGGAGTGGGCCGCTGCGGCCTTCTGCTCCGTGGGCTTGCCCCCGTGACACTTGTCGCACGTCACCTTCCTGGCCGCATGCCAGGAGTCTTTCCACTGGTAATAGTTCCTGTCCACCTTCTGGTTGCCAGTAGTCTCCTGATGACAGTTCACGCAACTGTTCGCCTCTATTCCCTGGCCCTGAGCCCTTCCCAAGATGAGAACTCCCCCCAACATGGCAAAAAGGAACCATCTTCTCATGGACCCCTCCGTCACTCCCCGGGACATTTACCTGCAAATCTTCAAGGAACTTATGCCACGGTGTAGTAACCCTGTCAAGGCCAATGTGTGAAGCTGGGGTGGGCCCCTCTGCTCGAGGTTCTCCAGGATGGCTAGCTGGGGGCTCCAAGGGTTAGATAATACCCGGTTCACCTAGAGCCCGTCATCTTTTCAGCTCGGTTTTGCCTCGAGGTCTTGTAAAGGGAGCAGCGCCCTCTCACTGGGCCAAGGTGCCGCTGTGGCAGTTTCCACAGAGAAGTTCCTTCCCTATGTCGCCACCTGGATGATGAAACTCCAGGCCCTTGGCACTCATCTCCTGTGGCTCCAGGCCTGGGCCCTGGGCTGTTATTATGTGGCATGTGTCGCACTCATGGGATATGACTCGGCCATCTGCACTCACATGTTCCCCGTCGTGACATCTTATGCAGCCCGGCCAGATGGAGTGACCTATGTTGTCTGGATATGACATCCAGCTCGCCTTCATCTCCGGGAATATAGTCTCCCTGAATATCCTCTGTACCTCGGCGATGGCCTTTTCGATTTTCTCCTGGTCCTGGAACTGGGCATAGCGCGCCTTGAGCCTCTGTCTGATCATTTCGAGGCCCTCCGCCTCGGTTCTGCTCTCCTTTGCCACCTGGGTCAGCACTTCCACTGAGTTCTTCTTGATATAGGGTATGGTCCTGTCGAGCCTCCCCAAGGCCATAGCCTGATTCACTGACCTCACTGGAGGCGCGTAGATATGAGTGGGTCTATTGTGACAATCGAGACAATCCATGAGGCGAATTCTCTCTGGCGACAGATCCTTGGGACTCACCTCCTTTCCCTTGACCTGGTAAACGGTGACCCTTCCCTTGTCGTCTGTCACCCTCACCCACGGTATGTCCTGCCTCGCCTTATCCACCGCCAGATACTCCACCTTGTGATTGGTGCTCATGTGCCAGTGTATTCCGTGAACGGGTCCCAAGGTGGGATCTCCTCCCCCAACCTTGAGGAGCAATCTTATGGTCCAAGGGGTATTGTTCTCGTCAGCCAGGAAATGAACCCTCACTCTCTCCACGGACCCGGAGAACTTCTGGGGCCAGTGGCACTGCTCGCAGGTCTCCCTCGCTGGTCTCAGGTTCTCGACGGGCGTTGGGATGGGCCTCGAGTGCTTGGCGAAAGCTGTGGAGTAGATCTGATAGACACCCGCTATCTTGGACTTCACGAACCAGCTCGCCCCAGGCCCCACGTGGCACTCCGTGCAGGCCACCCTGGCGTGGGGAGATCTCTGGTACAAGGTGTATTCTGGCTTCATGACCGAGTGGCAGATGAGGCCGCAGAACTGAACCGATTCGGTAAAGTGGTATGTCCTGTAAATTCCAATGGCCGAGAAAACGAGGAAGAAGAACGAGATGACCACAACCGTCACAAACGCCCTTCTGTGTCTCGGCTTGTTGAGATCGATGTGGGGAAGGGGAGGGGGAGCTCCGAGGATCTCCCTGTGCCGTCTCTTGTGTTCCCTCCATGCTCCCACGACAATGAGCAGGAGGCCTGTTATTATTCCCCCTGGCACTATCTGATATGTGACAACGGACATATAAGGGTTCGCAAAGCCCCTTGAAAAATCCACGTACATGAGCCCCAAGACCGTGAGGAAGGAACAGATAGCCAGAATCGTCCCCAACATGCTCACGGGGTTGGCCAAAAGAGAAGGGGCCTTCTCACCGTTCAACTGCTCGTTTTTGACCACCACCCTCTCCCCCTTTTTCCAATTACCTCCCGCTCCCCGGCTCTTCCCCATCTCGCAGCCTCGGCGAGGAGGACCGGGCCCTCAACCAAGGCCAGACGCGAAGGAGAAAAAGATCCCTTTGTCCATGACCTCTTTCGATGGCTCACTTCTTGTGGCAGTTGGCACAAGAGCCCTGATCATTGACTGAGAAGGCTACCTGCCCATTGTGGCATGTCCCGCAATTTTGCCCTTGCCTCATGTTTGCCTTGGTGAAGTCAGGAGTTGTCCCCCTCTTCATCTTGAATATCTTGGTGTGGCAGTCCGTGCACTTGGGATTTTTCTGCAAGTGCTTCTCGTGGCTGAAGGTCACCTTTCCGGGGCTCTCCTTTCCCTGATCGAAGGTGAAGTCAGCTGGTGCCTTTGGCTGAGCTTGCGCCTGGGCGAAAACCAAAGAGAACCCCAAAAACGCCATTGCCAGAACTCCCAAAACCAATCTCCCTCCGGATCTCATCTAAACCCTCCTCGCACTGGAATCGCTTTTGGCCTCACACCTGGCCCAAAGCCTCAACTGCGCCAAGATAAATTACACCACAGAAAATGTCAACATCCATGAGTCCCGCGCCACTCTCCCATCCCTTCCCACTCACCCCTCGGTTCACGATCCCTTCCCCTTGCAAGAAGAAGAGGAGCCTAGTATAAGGTTTTCCAAGGGAAAAAACCACTTTGGGGTATTGCCATGGAGATCCAGCAGCCACCCAAGAAGCTGGGAGAGAGGCTTCTCGAGCAAGGCCTTCTCACCCCGGAACAACTCAGGATAGCCCTCGAACTCCAGAAGAGGACCTCCCGTCTCCTGGGCGAGATCCTCCTGGATCTGGGCTTTGTGGAGGAGGCCGCGGTCTCCTCTCTCTTCTCCAAGGATCTCGGCACCTCCTTCCTCGCCTCCCTGGAGGGGATATCCGTGGATCCAGAGGCCCTGAGGCTCGTCCCCAAAACATGGGCCCTCGAGCACCGGGTGCTTCCCCTTTCCCTGGAAGACAACGAGATAGTGGTTGCCATGGCAGACCCTTTCGATGTCCTGGCAGTGGATGATCTGAGGAAAATGACGGGGAAGAGGGTGAGGACCGTTGGTGCCTCTGAGACGGATATCTTGAGGGCGGCCGAGTTCTGGTATGCGGGCGAGGTGGAGACTGTTCAGGACCTCCTCAGACAAGCTACGGAGATGGTGAGGACAGGTGGAGGAGCTCTCGGCTTCGAGGAAGCGCCTCTCATACGCCTCGTCAACCACATGATAACGATGGCAGTGAAGGACTCGGCGACGGATATTCATGTGGAGCCCGAGAAAAACGCTGTCCTCGTGAGATTCAGGGTGGATGGGATCCTTAGGGTTTGGGAGATACTCCCCAAGGAACTGGAGAGGCCAATCGTCTCCAGGTTCAAGGTGATGGCCAATTTGGACATCTCGGAAAGCAGGCTCCCCCAGGATGGGAGAGCGGAGTTTCGATTCGGAAGCCGCCTTCTGGACCTGAGAGTGTCGGTCTATCCCACCTCCCAAGGGGAGAACGTGGTGGCGAGGATCCTGGACAGATCCAAGCTCGTGACCAGGATAGACGAACTAGGCTTCTCCGAAGGCTTCAGGGCCATCTTCAGGAGGATGCTCAGGAGGAACCAAGGGATAATCTTGGTGACGGGACCGACTGGATCCGGCAAGACAACGACCCTCTACGCTTCTCTTCTGGAGATAGCATCCCCCCAGATAAATGTCATGACCATAGAGGATCCCATAGAGTATGATCTCCCCCTCATAAGGCAGAGCCAGATAAACCCGAGAGCTCAGTTCACCTTCGCCAGGGGTCTTCGCTCCATCCTGAGACAGGACCCCGATGTCATCTTGGTGGGGGAGATAAGGGACCCTGAGACCCTCGAGATTTCCATGCAGGCGGCCTTGACTGGCCATCTGGTACTGTCCACCCTTCATACCAACTCGGCCCTCGGAGCTATACCTAGACTCCTCCACATGGGAGCTCCTCCCCACATCCTCGCCTCATCCCTGATAGGTGTCGTGTCCCAAAGGCTCCTGCGAAAGATCTGCCCCGAGTGCTCGACCAATGAGGAGGCCACCCCTGAAGAAGTGAAATTTCTCTTGGAGCATGTTCCCGAGGCCTTGGAAAAAGCGCCACGACCCCTCACCCTGAAGAGAAAAAGAGGATGTCCCAGATGCAAGGGGGAGGGATACTCGGGTAGGTTCGCTGTGGGAGAGATAGTGGAGATAGACAGGAGGCTCCAGAACATGATCCACGAGAGGGCCTCGGAGGAAAAGATGCTGGATGTGATGGCGGAAAAGGGCTACTTGAGCATCCTGCAAGATGCCCTCCTAAGGGTCCTCGAGGGGAGGACGACGATAGAGGAAGTGAGAAGGGTTCTCTGAAAGATGGCCCTCTACCAGTACGAGGCGTGGGACGATCGCGGAAGGCTCGTTCGGGGTGTCAGCGAAGCTGGAACCGAACAGGAGCTATACGGTCAACTCAAGGGGCAAGGTCTTCTCCTCAAGAAGGCCTCTTCCCTGGAGACAAGGCCGTGGAAGAAGGTGCGAGTTCCTCTGGAGGTCCTCTCGGAGTTCTCCCACCAGATGGCCTTCATACTGAGGTCGGGGGTCCCCATCATGCATGGAATGGAGGACCTGAGAAGGCAGATGGGAAAGGCCCCCTTTGCCCAGGTTCTGGAGGCAGTAGTGAGAGACGTCCAGGCTGGAAGCGCCCTGAGCCAAGCCCTATCCAAGCATCCTACGGTCTTTCCCCCTTACTATACCGCTGTCATCCACGCTGGGGAGACTGCTGGAAATCTCGATGAGGCGTTCAAGGACATGGCCTCGTATTTGGAATGGGTGGTGCAACTGAGAAGGCAGATAAAGCAGGCCCTCACGTACCCGGCCATAGTACTGGGCCTCATAACCATAGCCCTCATCATCTTCGTCACAGTGGTGGTCCCGAGGCTCGTGAGCTTCATCAAAGAGCTCAACAGGCCATTGCCCCTTCCCACAAAGATCCTGGTAGTGGCCAACGAGTGGACCGTTGAGAACTGGTTCTGGATAGTGGCAGTGATGGGATTCTCCGTGCTAGGGTTGATGGTCGCTTGGCGTTTCAGGCGGTTTAAGGCTGCATGGGACAAGAGGAAACTGGCCCTCCCCATAATGGGGCCTCTGGTGAGGGAGCTCGTTCT
>JAPWUY010000100.1 GCA_028275295.1 Thermodesulfobacteriota bacterium
ACCTCAAATGTCACGTCCTGGAGCTGGCTGAGACCATCTGAGGATTCCATCCTGGAGGACCACTTTCAGGAAATCTCCTCTAAAGCCCTGGCCGCCTCGTCCCTAGAGAACATGGGCGCGAGGATCATATCCCTACCACGGGAGATGAAGACATTGCCCCTTCCCTCCCTCACCTGTCCTATGGGTGTGGCCTCTACTCCCATTGCACCTATGGCACCTACGACCTTCTCCACCCCATCTCGGCCAACGGAGATGAGAAGAGAGCCTGAAGCGAGAAGACCCATGGGATCTATCCCCAAGATCTCAGCCACTTTCTCGGTCTCCTCCATCACGGGTATCTTCTCCTCATGGACCATTATGTCCAGCCCGCATGCCCTGGCCATCTCCCACAAGGCTGTCATCAATCCACCCTCTGTGGGGTCGTGCATGGCATGGACAAGCCCCGTCTCCGATGCAGCCATGGCCTCCCTCACAACGCTTATCCCGGGAGAAAAAAGGAGCTCGGAACACCTGAGGACCTCCTCCTCTGTCAGTGAATCCCTGAGTTTTGGATGCTCCCTGGCAAGGAGGGATGTTCCCTCTATGGCTATTTTTTTGGTGAGAAGCACTATATCTCCCGGTTTTGCGCCATTTGATGGGATGAGCTTTCCTCTTTCCACCTCCCCCACCATCACTCCCACGACAACTGGCCTTCCGAGTCCCAGGGAGATCTCCGTATGCCCACCACACAGGACGCATCCCAGTTCCCCGCATGCCCCTTTTATCTGGGAGAAGATCTCCTCGACCAGTTCCTGGGAGGTCGCTTTTTCGGGAAGAAGGAGAGATGCGAGAAACCACCTGGGCCTTGCCCCAACACACGCCACATCATTGGCATTTATGTGGACCGCGTACCACCCTATTCTCTCGGTGGCGAATGTTATGGGATCGGTCTTCACCACAACAAGTTTTTCACCCATCTCTATTACCGTTGCATCCCTTCCTATGCCTGGGCCCATGAGGACTCTGGGATCAGCCCCGCAATACTTACTCAGGAGCCCTTCCAGAATTCCCATGGGCAATTTCCCCACTTGCAACGAGCCTCTAGGGCCAGCCGTCCCCATGTCTCATCTCTCCTCGGGCAAGGGATCAGACATTGGTGGTGTAAGAAGGCAGCCTCTCGGTCAGTAGGGCCTCAGCAGCCTGGGAGAGGTCCTCGTCGGCCGAATGATCGGGCGCCATCAATCGCATCTTTATTATCCTGTACGGCACATTCTCCAGCATCGCTGCCAAGGTCTCCTGCTCCACCCTCCCTGTATTCTCGTTCAAGACCCAGATGGATTGATTCGGGTCCAGCGGATTGTCCGGTCTCGGATCGTGGGAGGCCAAGTCCACCACGAATCTGAGTCCCCTCTTTTGGGGAGGGAGTTTTTCCCGGATCATGCCCTCTATCCTCCTTCTGTTTTCCGGATCCCTCCTCAGGAAAAGATCAGCAAGAGGGCTACTTTTGTCCCTGGCATCGAGGTAAAAGGTCCTCTCATAAGAGGTCACCCATTGTCTTTTCCTGTGGAGAACCGCCACCCACGCATCGCCCAGCCTCTTGAGCCTTCTCACCCTGCTTTTGGCCCAGAGCCTCACTGTGTGAAAAAGCGAATACTCAGTGAGCTCCAAGTACGTATCTGGGTCCTCCATCGGGGACCTCGGCATGATCTCCTTCAAGGTTTGAAAAAAGATGGGCTGGATGCTCAAGTCCAGAGCGCGGGTCGTCCTGTGATAGTAGATGGCCTGGAAGAGGTTTATCCTCGCCTGGAGAAACTGTTGCAAAGCGGGTAGGCCATAGGAGCTGAATGTGATCCCCTTTTCGCTCACGAAGGTGTAGTGGAGGATTCGATCGATGTCTATGGGGTCCCTGGAAAGGCCGCTGAAATAAGCATCCCTTCTCACGAAATCGAGGCTGTCCACGGTGAATATGCCACTCGAGAAGAGCATTCTCAAGATCCTGAGCCATGAAGGAACGGCCTTCTCGTTCTCCCCTTTGGACGGCCTCTTTATGAGGAAGGCGATCCAACTGGGGTCCAGTTCCTCCTCGTCAGCGAAACGCCCCGATGGCGCCCTCCTTATCCCTTTGAGGAGGGAGCCCAATATCTTCTCGATGATGAACTGGCCCACAATTTCGTGATTTATTCCCCATCTGGGCTCCAGGTATTCGGAGTCGAACATATGGCTGAAAGGGCCGTGTCCGATGTCGTGGAGGAGCCCTGCGAGTCTCATCATGGATTCCACAAAGGGCATGGAAGGAGTATCCGGATGATGCATCCTCAGCCTCGGCCACAGATGACATGCGAAGCGGCCAGCCACATGCATGGCCCCGAGGGAATGCTGGAAACGGCTGTGCTCAGCGGAGGGATAAACCCAGAATGCGCTCTGGAGCTGGTGGATGTATCTCAGCCTCTGAATCCAAGGATTGTCCAGGATCGCTTCCTCTGTAGCGAGCTCATCAGAGCCGGGAAGGGGTCGGCAGTAATGGATGTATCCGTGCACCGCGTCTGAGATTATCCCAACTCCACGATAAGGCTGATTCACTAGGGAGTCATCTACCATCCTCGCCAATACCTCCCAGGGGCTTCCTCTCGCCCACTGTGACCAGGCCCTCGAGACTCGCGAGGGAACTCTTTCTGATCCCTCGAACCCTCTGAAGATCTTCGAGAGATTCAAATGGTCCTCCCCTGGCCCTCTCCCTCACTATTTTTCTAGCCAAAGCAGGGCCCACTTCTGGAAGCAGGACCAGATCCCGCGGGCCCGCCCTGTTGAGGTCCATGGTGTAGCCCAAAAGGTAGATTTCCCGCTCCCTCATCGTGCCCGTCGAGAAACGAGGGGGTGAGCCCCCTTCTGAGAACTCCAATGAGGTGAAATCTTCGAGAACGAACCCGTCCACATCTCCCCCGATCTTCACCCCTAGCCTTTCCAGAAATTCCCTGGGGCTGACCCCCCTGGGTGCCAAATAAACTCCGTCTTTGTCACCCAGTCCCCTCACCTGGATATGGATGCAGTGCTCACAGAGGCCATCCCTGAAATCCTGGGCCCTTTTTCCACCAAAAAGCTCCACGAGGAGAAGAAAGACTGCCAGGGCCACGGCGAGAAAGAGGGCTCCATTGGGAAAAGGGCCCTTGGAGTGCCCTTCGCCTCCTTGGTCTTTGACTTCTTGCCCCGATTCCTCGCTCATATCCAGATACACGATCCACCCCTAGGAGCCCCCTCGCTCCAGCTCAGCGCTCCTCGGGAGATCCGGGCTCATTGTCCGCATATTCGGGATAGTATCTCTTCAGGCATTCAGGGCATACACCGTGAGTGAAGTCCACATGGGAGTGCTCCCTCAGATAGCTCTCCAATTGCCTCCAATAGCCTCTGTCATCCCTCACCCTTTTGCAGTGGCTGCATATGGGAAGAAGGCCCCTGAGGGTCCGAACCTCGGCTAGGGCCTTTCTCAATTCCTCTGCCTCCGCGGCTAGCTCCTCCTTAGCCTCCGCGAGCTCCGAGAAGACGAGAGAAAAAGGCTCTTGGATACCAGTCTTCAAGATTGCCTTGAGGATCATGTAGAAGGAGGCGATCTTGAGATAATGCCCGACCATGTTGAAAAAGCCGTAGACGTCGACATAAAGGGTGAATGATAGCTCCGATGCTATTGTCAGGGCCATTGCAGCTGTGAGCCACCTTACAACCTCCTCACTTAGGCCATTTCTCTTCCCCTTGAGCCAAACTATGCACCCGAGGAGGATGGCGCAGATCATGTACTCGGCTGCCACCTTGAATCCAGTGAGCCCCCTTCCCTCAAGGAAGCAATCGGGGAAGCTCCTCAATCCCAATATCCAGAAGAGAAAGCCACCTGTTGCTATGGCGTATCCGAGAAAGAGAGGGGAGATGGGGATAGATTTCTTCCTGCTCAGGACGAAGGAAGCCAAGACAAAGGAGAAAGTCTCCAGGGACCTAGCCGATATCCACAGTTGAGTGGGAAGGTTCGCGTCGAAACCAGGGAATACACCCATCCCCTTGTATGCTAATGTGTGAACCAGGTCGATACCCCCCACAAAGAGATAGGAAGTTCCCACAACCTCCAGGTACCTGTGGGTGCCCAAAGACCTGGTCGTCCACATGAATGCGAAGATGGACCAAGCCACGACCACTGAGAAGATCTCGGCCAGGCTGTGGAAGAGCAAATAGCTCTGAAGCTTGGCCAGGTATAGCCCGAGGAAGACGGCAGCCCATAGGACCCATGGGATCACTCTTTTTGGAAGGGACTTAGCCACCAGTTGAGCCTTCCCAAAAATTTCAGGCCTCTTGCACTGCTTCCTCTCCCAGTCCAAAGGCCTTGTGGAGGACCCTCACGGCCAGTTCCTTGTACTTGGCCTCTATCACGCAGGATATCTTTATCTCCGAGGTGGAGATCATCTGGATATTTATTCCTTCTGATGCGAGTGCGGCGAACATCTTGGATGCAACGCCGGAATGGGTCCTCATGCCAACCCCCACGATGGAGACTTTCGCTATGTCGGGATCCCATGCGACTCCCTTGGCTCCCAATTCCTTCCCAACCTTCTCCACTATCTCCACTGCCCTCGTCATATCCCCTTTGGGCACTGTGAAGGTGAGGTCGGTGAACCCGTCCTCGCTCACGTTCTGCACTATCATGTCCACTACAATATTGGCCTCGGCCAAGGGGCCGAAAATCCTTGCCGCAACACCTGGGGTGTCCGGGACCTTCTTTATGGTGATCTTCCCCTCGTCCGTCTTGTACGTGACCCCGGTCACCACCACCCTCTCCATTGACTGATCTTCTGCCACGACCATCGTCCCATCCTCCTCGGAAAAACTGGACCTCACATGAATTGGAACGTTGTACTTCATGGCGAATTCCACGGATCTTGTCTGGAGCACTTTAGCCCCCAGGGAGGCCATCTCCAGCATCTCCTCATAGGAGATCTTGGGTATCTTCCGTGCCTCGGGGCAGATATTGGGATCAGTAGTGAAAACCCCCTCGACGTCCGTGTAGATCTCGCAGAGATCGGCTCCCAGGGCGGCTGCTATGGCAACTGCCGTGAGATCGGATCCCCCTCTTCCCAGCGTGGTTATGTTCCCCTCCTGATCTATGCCCTGGAAGCCAGCAACCACGACTATCTTCCCCTCCTTCAATTCCCTCTCGAGCCTGCTTCCGTCTATGCTCTGGATCCTAGCGGTGGAATAGTTGCTGTCCGTGAAGATCCTCACCTGATGGCCCAGGAGGGAAACGGCCGGGAAGCCCATGTCCTGTAATGCCATGGCCAAAAGGGAGGATGTCACTTGCTCGCCCGTAGCCAAAAGCACATCCACTTCCCTTTGGGAGGGCCTAGGGCTGACCTCCTTGGCGAGGGCAAGAAGTCTGTCTGTCTCGCCAGCCATGGCTGATACGACCACCACTACCTCGTTTCCTTGTTCCCTTGTCCTCGCGACCCTCTTCGCCACGTTGCGAATCCTCTCCAGATTGGCAACTGAGGTTCCACCAAATTTCTGGACAATCAGAGCCAACTCCTCACCTCCCGGAATTCTTCGAAGCCGCCTCTGTCCTCGCGGCCGAAGAGATTTTTTCCAGAGAGTCCCCTCGAGACCTCCACGCTCTAGGCGCTCGATAAGGCCTCTTTTCCTTTGAGCCTTTCCAGGACCTCCCTGTGCATGGGGCCAAGGGCCCTCAAGACTATTCTCCTCGATTTTGGGCCTTCGATGGAGAGGGTCACATCCATTCTATCCTCGGGAAGAAATCCCTCTATCTTCTCTGCCCACTCCAGAGCGCAGACCCCTTGGCCTTCCAGGTATTCATCCAGACCCAGTTCGGGATCCAACTCCCCCTCCTTCATCCTGTAAAGATCGATGTGGTACAGGGGAAGTCTTCCCCCAACATATTCGTGGATCAGGGAGAAGGTGGGACTCGTTACAGCCTCCCTCTCGGGTATCCCCAATCCCCTTGCCATCCCCTGGACGAATCTCGTCTTTCCGGAGCCCAGCTCCCCTCTCAGGCCAACCACTGTGCCGGCCTTGGCAACGCGGCCTAGGCTCTCACCCAGGGACATGGTCTCCCTCTCTGACCTGGTCTTCACCTCCAGGAGATCGGCCTTTTCACATGTAAAGACAACAGGCATCCCTCATCTCTTTGGGCCAGGTTCTAGGGGCTTTGCCTTCCAGTAATGTCTCCAGGGACTCCGGTATCATGGCAATGAGGTCAGTTGCTGCAAGCCCCCTCTTCCCCTTCGTGGCTGCCCACATGTCACCCATCCATCCATGGACATACGTCCCCAGCGAGGCAGCATCCATGGGCTTCATCCCCTGGGCCAGAAGACCTGCTATCATCCCCGTGAGGACATCTCCCATCCCTCCTGATGCCATGGCGGGATTCCCTGTGGGCACGAGCCTCACATTTCCTTGGGGATCTGCGATCACACTTCCTGCGCCCTTGAGAACCACACAGCATCCCCCTAGCTTTGCAGCCTTCAACGCTGCGGCCAATCTATCCTCCTGCACTTCTCTCACCGAGCAACCCAGGAGTCTGGACATCTCCCCAGGGTGTGGAGTGATGATCCTCTCTGAGGGTGCATCCCTGAGCTCCTCCAAATGCCCCACCAGGGCATTCAGTCCATCCGCATCTATCACCATGGGGAGAGGGACCCTCCTCGCGATTTCCCTGGCAAGAGCCGGGGTCTCACCGAGGGTGGAGATGCCTGGCCCAAGGGCCACACAGTTCTTCCCTCCCAACTCTTCTAGGATCCTGTCAAGGGCTTC
>JAPWUY010000101.1 GCA_028275295.1 Thermodesulfobacteriota bacterium
CCACAGAAGCCAGATAGCGGACCCTGAGCAAATGGAAAAGTTCTTGAGATTGAGATTCGAGGAAGCGGGAAAGAGGGTGGGTGTCCCCTATGCAGAGCCATTCAGAAGACTCACCTTCCCCTGGTAAGTCCCTCGGAGATGAGGGGAGGCCTTGGAAAGAAGCTTCTGAGATCCCCTTTGACCATCGCTCACGGCCGCCCGCTGAGGTGTAGGGATCCGAGGAGTGGTCTTTCCCCTTCTATCGCTTGCGGTAGATGCCTCTGGGAACGCAAAAAATTTAGGGGACCCGCTTCGGGTCCCCCATTTTCTTCTTGGTGAGCGGCGAAGGAATCGAACCTTCAACCTACGGATTAAGAGTCCGTTGCTCTGCCTGATTGAGCTAGCCGCCCTCCGTATTTGCCGGTGCACCCTTCAGAAATTTTTGGCGCGCCCGGCAGGATTCGAACCTGCGACCTGCGGATTCGAAGTCCGACGCTCTATCCAGCTGAGCTACGGGCGCCCCGCTCGAGCTGTGAAAGCCAGTATCCAACCCCCTTCTCTTTCCCTCCTTTGGCCCTTCTTCCGAGGGTTGGGGTGAGTGAAGGGACTCGAACCCTCGACCCCCAGGGCCACAACCTGGTGCTCTGGCCAGCTGAGCTACACTCACCGTCACAAATTTCTCAAAGCCCGAGCCCTGAGCCGCCCGGCTCCGCCCATGCGCACTTGTTATCATAAGACGCACCTTCTCAAAAAGCAAGCCTGAGGAGCCATGAAGTACTCTGATCTCCCCCGGATCGAGGTACAGGGATGGCTCCCTCCTTCAGGGAGGCTTTTGTCAAGATCCTCCTGCGGGCCCTGCGGCTTTGTCTCCTTCTTCGCAGCAGGAGATCTTGGGAAGTCCTCAGCCCCACGACACTCAATGGATTCACTGGTCCAGGTCTAGTACCGGACCTTTATGGCCTCGAGCTCCTCTTTGGATATCTCTCGCCATCGCTTGAGGGTCCAGTTCCCGACCCAGCGTTTGAACATAGCCAGGTTTTCCTGTCGCTCCTCCTCTGTGTTACCGAGATATTGGTACATGTTGCCCGGTTTTCCATCCCCAGTGTTCTTGCCGTCATCTAGCCTTCTCATGATGGCGCCCGTGTCCGGCCATCCAACGAAAAATATCAGGTAGGTGTAGCTATCCATCCTGGGGCCCTTGTCTTCTCGCTTGTACCTTTCCATCTCACTTTTGAACTCGGGATACTCGGGCGAGGTCGAGCCGTGGCAGGCCAAACATTTTGCGTCGAAGATGGGTTTGATGTGCGCCTTATAGCCAACCTCATCTGCGTAGGCGCATGACAGACCGAGTAGGAGGACCAAAACCGACGAATAGATAGCGCTCCTCCATGTGACACTCATTTCATGAACCTCCTTTCTGGATATTGGTTTGGGGCTTAGCGCCTCCAAGATCTCCCGTCATCTAAAACCTCCAAGCAATGCCTGCCAGGATCGAGTAGTCTCCCTCCGATTTGGTGAGACCTTTTTTCACACCCACATCCACATCCAGGTTCTCTCTCAGGGAGTAGATGAGCCCGCCCAGGATAAAGGCAGCGGGAGTCGGGGAGTCCCTTTCGGAAGCACGCTCCACTCCCACATTGGCCACGGCCCTTAAACCCTTCACCAACTCCCATTCAGAGGCCATGGAGGCATGCCAGAGGTCCTCTTTTTCTCCAACAGCGTTTTCGTTTCTGAGATAGCCGATTGAGATGAAAGGCCCACGCTTCTATTTCCTTGGTGGTGATCAAGAACAGGGATGGCGAAACCCTGCCTGAGCCCAGGCCCTTGTCTCGGTCCCCGGTTGGGATCGTGATTCCTGGTTTGAGGGCGAGGCTCCAACCCGACTCCTCGAAGAACCTCCATTTCAGCTCCACCGACACGTCGGATACCCCGGCTTGCGAACTCCTGGATCCCCGCTCCTTGGTCCTCACGTGTAGGTAGGGAACGCCTACCACAAGGTCCATGTTGTCCAAAACCCCGTAACTGATAATGGTCCCTATCTGGAAGCTGTCTTCCGTGGCCCAGCTGTGGTCATCATGAGTGAGAATATTCGCCGTTGACCTCAATCTGAAACTTCCCTTCACCCTGAGTGGCCGCATCGTCGGTAATCAACGGATGAGCGGCAAAAGCAGGAAGGCAAAAGAGAACCACCAATACCTGGGCAAGAAGGAACATCCCCATGTCTCGAACGATGCCGGGAATCCCACATGCACAGAGACGCCTTCTTTCCACGACCGGACTCAGCCTCATCTTCAACCTCCTCACCTCTCCAAGCGCACGTAGATACCTTCCGCCATCTCCTCATCAATGGCGAACTGAGTTTCCCCAACCTTGAAGACATAGGAGGGGAACTTTTGGATCATGGTGATCTTGAGGCCGGGCATGGCTCCCATGGCCATGAGCTTTCGGAGGCGTCCCTCCTCCTCGGTGGCCAGATAAGCTATGGTCCGTCTCTCATTTGCCTCGAGCTCCTTCAGCGGGCAGACGAACTGCGAGACCTCTCTTTCGGCCAGGCCCAGTGGGACATTCGCCTTTTCCTTCTCCACGACACCCACTCCCATGGTCTCGAGTATTTTTTGTCCCGTTCTGTGAGTTTCATTTCCTCCTCCTCCATGATTTCAAGCGTTTGATCCAGTGAGGCTCCCGGGGCATCTCGTATCCGCAGTGGGGACAGCGGAGCATCTGACAACTTTTTGCGAAGGGGCAGACGGTGCATCCCTTCCGGGCCTGTTCCTCCTCGAACTCTCTCCCGCAAAAAGGACATCTCATTGGCTTACTCCCAGGGATCTCAAAATCAGGTTGACCGTGTATCCCGTCCCGAAAGAGAAGAACAGGACAAAAAGAGAGAGTCCGATCCCTACCCTTGCCCCCCTCTCCTTGACATTTATGAGGAACTGGGCCACACAGGGCACGAACAGGGTCAGGGTTACCGCAGCGACCACCAGTTGCGCCTCCCCCAGGAGCCCCATCTGCTTCATGTCGTAAAAACCTGCGGCGCCGTAGTCCCTTCTGAAGAAACCGAAGAGAAATGCCACTGCAGCTTGGTCGGGAAGACCCATTAGCCTGACCGGATGCTCCAAGGCGCTCACAGCCAGGCCGAAAAGCCCCGTGATCTGGCCCATCCAGATGAAGATGCTGGCCAGGATGAACATGGGGAAGATCTCCTTGAAGTACCAGTGCACGCGGCTGTATGTCTTGACCAGCACGTTGGCGGCCCTTGGAAGGCGCAGAGGGGGAATCTCCATGTAGAAAGAGGGCCTCTCACCGGGCATGACCTTGCTGGAGAGAAACCCGACGAGGAGAAAGACGAACCCGACCACCCCCAGCCAGATCCATAGCCCGGTGACGCTTCCCTCGAACAGGGCCAGGATCACGCCCAGTTGAGCCGAACATGGCACGGCGAGGGCGAGGAGAAGGGTGGCGATCACCCGCTCACGGAGGCTTGGGAGGGTCCTGGTCACCAGGGTGGCCATGGTATCGCAGCCCAAGCCCAGGACCATGGGAATCACGGCCCTGCCCGTAAGCCCGATGGCCTTGAACAACCGATCCGTTAACAGGGACAGCCTGGGCAGGTACCCCGTGTCCTCCAGGAGGGAGAAGACGAGGAAAAAGGTTGCCACAATGGGCAGTATGAGGGCAACCGCGTACCGAACCCCAAGGGTGATCACGCCGTACTCACCGACCAGGAGATCCTGCAAGGGCTTCCATGGAAGGACCGATATCACCAGGTCTGTGACCCAGGGATTGATGTTCTCCTCGAAGAGCGTCCCTTCCAGGAAATCCACCAGCACACCTGCCCCGAAATCCCCCACGAACCAGTAGACTCCGTAGTACAGAACCGCCAGGAGAATGGGTATCCCTGTCCAGGGGGAGATCATCCTGCGGCTGAGCCACTCCACCCAACCCTGTCCCATCCCTGGAGAGAATCGAGCGGCCTCTCGAACAAGCCGCGATGCAAGCTGCTGCCTTGCCAAAGCCAGCTCATAGGAGATGGGATGGGGAAAGCGGCCCTTGAGACCCTCAAGCAGGGAGGCGATCTGGGGGAAGTCTCTCTCCTTTTCGGCCGCAAGGGCCGTGGCCTCATGGTCGCCCTGAAGGAGCAGGGCGGCCAGGCTTCTCCGGGAGATGGGGTAAGCCTCCTCGAGCATGGCCTCCACGCGGCCCAGCAGCTCCTCAAGGGGCCCCTCGTAGTGCACATGAGAAGGATGCGAACCTCTGGGTGCCTCAAGAATAGCCCTTTTCAGCTCCTCTATGCCCTGGCCGGTGGTAGAGACTGTGGCGATCACAGGAATCCTTAAATTCTTTCTCAGTGCGGAGAGATCGAATCGGACACCTAGCCTCTCTGCCTCGTCCATCATGTTCAGTACGAGGATCAAAGGAAGCCCGGTCTCCAGAAGCTGGAGCGTGAGGGGAAGCATGCGTTCCAGATTCTTGGCATCCACCACGTGGAGTATCAGATCAGGGCTCTCTCGCAGCAGGATCGATCGGGCCACCTTCTCCTCCTCAGTGATGGGGAGCAAGGAGTACATCCCCGGGGTGTCTATGAACTCGAAGCCTTCCTCTCCGATTGTGCCCCTGGCCCTGTACACCTCGACGGTGGTGCCTGGGTAGTTGGAGACCGTAACATATGTCCCGGTGAGCCTATGGAACAGAACGCTCTTCCCCACGTTGGGGCTTCCCACCAAAGCGATCCTCTTTTTCTCCTTTTCCAAGATGTGAGCCTGCTTTGCGCGGCGCTCCCTCCAGTGCAGCCGCTCCAGGATGTGAACAGCCGAGCCCATCCCGCTTCTCCTTTCTAAAGATTGAGACTCAGTCTCAATTGCATCCCAAAAAAATCACCTGCACCCTTCGCAATACCCATAGATCTCGACGAGCACTTTCTCAGGTCGGAAGTTCCTTTCCCGGCATATTCTTTCCTGTATCTCTCTCATGGCTTCGTCCTCGAACTCTATGATTTTCCCACATCTGAGACAAATGAGGTGATCGTGGCGACTATCTCCGCGCACATGCTCGTAATGGAGATGCTTCTCACCATGGATGACCTCCTTGATGAAGCCCGCCTTTACCAGAAGCGGAAGGGTCCGATACACAGTCGCTTTTGATACTCGAATCCCTTTCCTCCTCAGACGATAGACTAACTCGTCAGCCTCGAAGTGGCCCTCCAGGATCAACGCCTCCTTCAGGATTTTCTCCCTCTGCGGAGTCCACTTGAAGCCCCGCTCCTTCAGGTAATCTCGGAAACGAGATATATCCTTAGCAGTCACTCACGATTCCCCAAGGGCGCAATTGAGACCGCGTCTCAATTGAATATACTTTCTCCCACATATTCATGTCAAGCCCTTCTTCTTGCACCCATAATCCACCACCAAGCCGCATTTTGCCCAAATTTCCCTGAGGGCAACGGAACCCCTGCCAGGTCCACCCTCATCCCCCTCCATAACCCTCAAATTGTCCACACACTCCCCATTTGAGCATCGGTCCAACCCTGCCCTCCCTTGCCAACCCCCACATGGCTCTGTTCCACCCCGCTCACCTTCATCACCTGCTCTAAATCCAAAAACACAGGCAACCCCCTAAAGGCCGTCATCCCAGATTCACGCCTCTCCTCTTCATACTGGAATCGAAGCTCTCCTTGTGCCATAATCCCTTCACCTCGTTGGTGATAGAATCCTACTGCCACAGCCATTCTATGATCCTGTAACCACAGGACCAACGAGGTCTCTCAGTCCCTTTCACGGGTGAATCAGGGATGCCTCCAAGGCCAGCCGCCGGGTACGGTATTCGCCGTATTGAGGGAGTTCCTTCTCCTTCAGCACGGGGAAGATTTTGCCGGGGAACGTGCTGGCAGCGATGCGGGCCGGGTAATCAGCCGGGTCGAGCGGGTCGCTGACCTCCTCCCACGTGTCCAGGATGTCTGCCAATTCGCGTTCGGTTAGGTCAGCGGAATCGATGATGCAGCACAGTTGCTTACGAGTGAGGCCGTAGAGCCGGGCACATTAGGCGTTTAGTCCGGCGCGGAGGAAGACGCGGGTGGATACGGTCCACCTGAATGGGGAGAGGGGTTGGAAGAAGGAGGCCTTCCACAGGTAGCAGGTTTACAGGCCGCGCAGACGGCTGGTGCGGTAGTACTCCAGCTAGGACCGATTCTCCCCCATCAATCAGCACTCTTGGGCCACCAAAAGAGGAAGCCATGGACCAAGGGCAGCAGTTGGCGAGAGAGCGGCAAAGCGTTTTCGTTTCCCACCCATTCGCGCAGGTCCTGGCTGATCGGGTGGCTCAAGAAGCCCTTGGCCAGCGGGGTCAAACATTCTTCCACCTCCTCGCGCAGATCCTCACGTACCTGTCGGCTAAGCCAAAATCAGCCGACTTTTGGCCGGGCAGATCCGCGCAAGCCAGGGCATCCAGCAAATTCGGACCGAAAAGCCCACCTTCTATGCGCACGCAGTGGAAGACGCAAGTAAACTTGGCCATCTCGCTCCTCAAGGCCTGGGGGTCAGATCCGCCCTTGAAGGACCTCAGGTGGAGCGACGCTCAGATGCTGATCGCGATAGACAAGGACGGCCTCTCTCTCGGCGGCTGCGGCGGCAATGAGCGAGTCAATCAACGGCAGACGGCCAGATGGAGATGCGTCCCAAGGACCGCAGCGGAAAGGCGTCTTCCCGTAGGGCAAATCGCGCAGCCTGCCAGAGGAGATGTGCGCTCGCAGCATGGCTCACATCCTGGATGGACGGTGGTGGAAGAGACGAAGGCTTG
>JAPWUY010000102.1 GCA_028275295.1 Thermodesulfobacteriota bacterium
TGCCATGATCCAGGCCTCAGATGCCATGATCAAGGCCATCTTCCCCTGGGGGGAGTCCTCCGTCTCCGAGGCCAACTTTTCCAAGAAGATCGCCGCCCTTTTGTGCTCGCCAGCGAGAATCAGGGTCTTCCCCATTTCCATCGCTGCCTCATGGGACAAGTCACCGCGAGCCAACTCCCTGGCCTTGTGAAAAGCCTCCAGCGCTTCCTCCCAAAGCTTCTGCTCCCTTCTCGCCACCCCTAGGTAGAACCAAGCCTCCCCTGCGAGGGGATGATTGGGAAAAAGGGACAGAAAGGCAAGATACTCCCCTTCAGCCCTGTAGGGCTGTCCTCTGGACAGAAGATGATGGCCGAAGGACAAAAGCCTTTCAGGGTCCTCCCTCATGGGTGCTTGTCCAAGGGATTGGTCACACCAAATTAAGGAAAGAGAAGCGGCAACCAAGGCCATCCACGCTGCCTTAATCCTCACCATCCATCTCCATTTTCATCCTTCTCAGTTCCAGCCACCTGAGGAATCTGAGCTTGAGTTCCCTCTCCATTCCCTGTTCCGTTGGTTCCCAGAATCTCCGGGAGGAGAGCTCTCGGGGCATATAGTTTTGGGCAACCACCCTGTCAGGATCATCGTGGGGATAGAGGTAGCCTCGGCCGTATCCGAGTCTCTGCATCAAGGGGGTCGGGGCGTTTCTGATCTCCAGGGGAACAGGCAACGGACCTGTTTCCTCAATTGACTCTCTCGCCTTCTCGTAGGCCACATAGACCGAGTTGCTTTTGGGAGCCATGGCTAGATATATAGCTGCCTCGGCCAAAGCCAGATACCCCTCTGGAGGCCCCAGGAAGTCGAATGCCTCCTTGGCGCTGAGGGCCACTTGCAAGGCAATGGGATCGGCGAGGCCCACATCCTCTGATGCGAAACGTACCATTCGTCTCGCCACATAGAGGGGATCCTCTCCCGCCTCCAACATCCTCACAAGCCAATATAGGGCGGCATCCGGATCTCCCCCTCTCAGACTTTTGTGAAAGGCGCTAATGAGGTTGAAGTGCTCCTCCCCACCCTTATCGTAAAGGAGGGGATGTGAGCTCACAGCCTCTTTCGTGGCCTCAAGCCCAATTTCCCTTATTCCGGCCTCATTGGGGGCCGTGCATTCCACGAGGGACTCCAGCATGTTTAGGGCCACTCGAGCATCTCCGCCCGAGGCCCTCGCAATGAGCCTCAGGGCCTCCACTTCCACTCTGGGCGAGAGGGAAGCTAAGCCCCTCTCCCTGTCCTCCAGGGCCCGGGACAGCACCTTCAGGATTTCCTCCTCTGTCAATTGCCTCAGGACAAATACCCTGCATCTGGAAAGAAGCGCGGAGTTTACCTCGAAAGAGGGATTCTCAGTGGTAGCCCCTATGAGGATAATGTCCCCCTTTTCCACATGGGGCAGGAAGGCATCCTGCTGGGCCTTGTTAAACCTGTGAAGCTCATCTACAAAGAGAATCGTGCTGAGGCCCCTCAGGGCCTTGGCCCTCTTGGCCTCTTCTATCAGGTGTTTTACCTCCTTGAGCCCGGAGAGCACAGCCGAAAAGGCAACCAATACACATCCCGTCTCCTGGGCAAAGAGATGGGCCAAAGTGGTCTTTCCCGTCCCAGGAGGGCCCCACAAGATCATGGAAAAGGGCTTTCGAGCTTGAGCAGCTTTCCTTATGGGCCCGCTAGGGCCCACAAGGTGTTCCTGTCCCACGAATTCTTCCCATCTCCTGGGTCTTAGCCTCTCTGCCAAAGGGGCCTTGGATTCTGATGGAGGCCTTTGGTCTCTTTGGAAAAGATCCAAGTCGTTCACCTCCAAGAGCTTTATACCATACACACCCATCCTCCACAACGAAGGCTAGAGTCTCGGGGTTTCAGTTTCCTCGACGAGTGTGGAAAAAGGGTGTAGATTAGAAAGTCTTATGGCGCTTCTAGGGGCTCGAGTTTGAGGCCTGGCTCGGATCCCCTAGGGAAAATGGGCCATCGGGGCCTGGAGACTCGAGGGTAGGGCTGAATTGCATGAGCGCGCCACTTTTCATGGGAGGTCGACCTAGGCGGAGATCCAGTCCCGAGGAGGACTCGAGGGGATGCTGAGGATTTTAGAGTTTTTGGCTTATTTGAGGTGGCAAGATATGCTTGACATCCTCCTCCTCAGCATCCTCGCCTACTGGCTCTACGTGTGGTTCCAGAGGACCAGAGGCTTGAAGGTCCTCCTTGGGCTTGCGGCCATAGGTGGTGTTTTTGCAGGTGCCAAGGTTTTGGGACTCTTCCTCACGAGTTCCCTCTTCCAGATCCTGTGGCAGATTGCCCTCATACTGATTGTTGTGGTTTTTCAGCCGGAACTCAGGGAGTTCTTCGAGAAGGCGAGTCCTCTCAGTTGGTTCGGGAGGGCTTCAACTGAAGGCCCTTCCCAATGGATGGAGGCGATCGGGGAGGCCCTTTTCTCCCTTGTCAGATCCGGGCTCGGCGGCCTCGTAGTGGTGGAAAGGAGAGACAGGGTAGACCAAAACATCTCAGGTGGCGTCTTTCTCCATGCTGAGACCACATCCGCCCTCTTGCTCTCGATTTTCCAGAAGACTTCCCCCCTTCACGATGGAGCTGTGGTCCTTCGCTCCGGGGAGATATGGAAGGCGGGCTGCTACCTTCCATTGGCCCTCTCCGAAGGACTACCCCAGAGCTGGGGCACACGCCACAGGGCAGCAGTGGGACTATCGGAGCGGTGTGACGCTATAATATTCGTGGTATCCGAAGAGACGGGTCGGGTTTCCGTGGCTTCTCGCGGAAAGGTGGAAGAGGTGACAAGCCCAGAGCAAGTGATCCAAGCTCTCGAGAGGAGTTTCGGAAAGAGGGAGAGAAAGCCTTTTGTGAGAAGATTGACAGAGATGGCCTTCAAAAGGGCCGGGGCAAAGCTGGTCTCCTTAGGAGTGGTGGGAGTGATATGGCTTTTCGTTGCGGGCAGGCAAGATGCCCAAGTCACCCTTTTCCTTCCTGTCGAGACCAGGAATCTTCCAGAACAGTGGGAGATAGTGGAGCCTTTGGACCCAAGGGTCATGGTCACCATAAAGGGGATGAGAAAGGACTTGGTGGGCTTGGAAAATTCAGGGGCCTTCGTGGAGATGGACCTCAGCCTGGCCAAGCTCGGAAGGAGAACCTTCAGAATAGGAAAAGGAGATGTGATCCTTCCAACCCATGAACTGGAAGTTGTCAAGGTAGAGCCTACGGAGATCAAATTCAGATTCAGGGAAAGGGGATGAGGATGCCCCGTGAAGCTTTGTCCGAAACAAGGGGAGCTCAAAAGCTCTCGAGCGCCAAAAGCAGGCTTCGAGCCTTCATGGAACTATTTGGCCACTCCGACAATGTCCTGGTGCTTCTCTATCCAGACCCTGACTCTATGGCCAGTGCCTTGGCAGTGAAGAGACTTCTCTGGAAGCATGTCCAGAGGGTCGTTATAGCATACATAGGAGAGATTCAGAGGCTCGAGAACCAGGCAATGATGGAGCTTCTCCACATTCCCATGGTCAAGGTGAGCCAAGTGGACATCGACTATTTCCACAGGAAGGTTCTCGTGGACTCGCAACCAAACCACTACGAGGCCTTCAGCAGGATCTCCTATGACGCAATCATAGACCATCACCCTCTGGGAGGAGAGTTGAAAGCTCCCTTTGTGGACATAAGACCGGAGTATGGGGCAACGGCAACGATTCTCATCGAGTACCTGAGGGCGGCAGGGATAAAGCCCTCGGCGAATCTGGCAACGGCCCTCCTATACGCCATAAAGACGGACACGGCCAATTTCGAGAGGGATGCCACTGAACAAGACGTAAAGGAATTCAGATACGTCTTCCAGTTCGCCAACATGAACATCTTGAGGAAGATAGAGCTATCGGAGTTGAGGCTCGGCGACCTGAGGTACTTTCGCCTAGCCCTCGAGAGGATGGTGGTCACCAAAAAAGGTCTATTTGCTCACTTGGGAGAGGTGGATAGTCCGGACATATGTGTGCAGATAGCGGATTTCTTCATGCGGGTCCACGGGATGAAGTGGACGTTTGTCTCCGGGGTGTACAGGGGGAAGCTGATAGTGATCATGAGGAACGATGGTTACAGGAAGGATGCTGGGGGTCTGGCCAAGAGGGCCTTCGCCCTCTATGGTTCGGCCGGTGGCCACAAGGGGGCTGCCAGGGCGGAGATACCGCTCGAGGCTTTGAGGGAGATGGGAGTAGAGTTGAGCGAGAGGAGCATCCAAAACTTCGTGAGAAGCAGGCTCGATTTGTAAAAAATCTCCTCACCCCCTTGCATCCGGAAAAAGAGTGCTTATAAGAAAACCAGACTTTTGTGTCGGCTTGCAGATGGAGGCCTTTCTGGGCCGCCAAGTGCGGTCTTAAACAAAATACAAGGAGGAGGTTTCCCCATGAACGTGAAGCCGCTACATGACCGTGTCCTGATCAAGAGAATAGAAGAGGAGGAGAAGACCAAAGGCGGGATCATTATCCCCGACACGGCCAAGGAGAAGCCAATTCAGGGAAGGGTGATAGCCGTGGGCAAGGGGAAGGTGACCGAGGATGGCAAGGTCATCCCGCTGGAGGTGAAGGAGGGCGACAGGGTTCTTTTTGGAAAATATGCTGGCACGGAAGTCAAGATCGACGGTGAAGAGCACCTCATCATGAGGGAGGACGACATATTGGCTATCATCACCTGATAGAGGGTGATGTGAAACTTGGTGGCAAATAAAAAGGAGGTTCGGAGAGATGGCAGCTAAGGAGATAAAGTTTCAGGAGGCGGCACGGGCGGAGGTCTTGAGGGGCGTGAACCGTCTGGCCGACACGGTAAAGTTGACCCTTGGCCCCAAGGGAAGAAACGTGATTTTGGAGAAGACCTTTGGATCTCCAAATGTCACCAAGGACGGAGTGACAGTGGCCAAGGAAATAGAGCTGGAGGACAAGTTCGAGAACATAGGCGCCCAGATGATAAAGGAAGTGGCGAGCAAGACTTCCGATGTGGCAGGTGACGGGACCACCACGGCCACTGTTCTGGCGCAGGCCATTTACAGGGAAGGGTTCAAACTGGTGGCTGCAGGTAGCGATCCCATGGAGCTCAAAAGAGGGATCGACAAGGCAGTGGAGGTGGTGGTGGAGGAGCTCAAGAAGATCTCCAAGCCCACCAGGGATCAGAAGGAGATCGCTCAAGTGGGCACCATCTCCGCCAACAACGACCCGACCATCGGGAACATAATAGCCGAGGCCATGAGCAAGGTCGGAAAGGAGGGTGTGATCACCGTAGAGGAAGCCAAGGGCATGGAGACGACCCTGGATATAGTTGAGGGGATGCAATTCGACAGGGGTTATCTCTCGCCCTACTTCGTCACAGACCCCGAGAGAATGGAAGCTGTTTTGGAGGATCCATACATCCTCCTCCACGAGAAAAAGATCTCCAACATGAAGGATCTGCTTCCCATCCTGGAGCAGATAGCTCGTCAGGGCAAGCCCCTCTTGGTGGTGGCAGAGGATGTAGAGGGAGAGGCCCTCGCAACCCTTGTGGTCAACAAGATCAGGGGAACCCTTTCATGCTGCGCTGTGAAGGCTCCTGGTTTTGGAGATCGCAGGAAGGCCATGCTCGAGGACATAGCCATCCTGACCGGTGGCCAGGTCATCAGTGAGGACCTGGGAATCAAGCTCGAGAACGTGACCCTGGCCGATCTGGGCCGCGCAAGAAGAGTCACCGTGACCAAGGACGATACCACCATAGTGGAAGGTCAGGGCTCCAGGAGCGCTCTCGAAGGAAGGGTGAAGCAGATAAGGGCTCAGATAGAGGAGACGACGAGCGATTACGACAGGGAAAAGCTCCAGGAGAGATTGGCCAAACTCGTGGGCGGTGTCGCTGTCATCAATGTGGGGGCGGCAACTGAGACCGAGATGAAGGAGAAGAAGGCCAGGGTAGAGGATGCCCTCAACGCCACAAGGGCGGCCGTGGAAGAGGGGATAGTGCCTGGCGGAGGAGTTGCTTACATAAGGGCTCAGGCTGCTCTCGAGAACCTGAAGCTCGAAGGGGATCAGCAGTTTGGCGTCAATATAGTGAAGAGGGCCCTGGAAGAGCCCATCCGCCAGATAGCCGAGAATGCCGGTTGGGAGGGCTCTGTGGTTGTGGAGAAGGTGAAAGCGGGAAGCGGGGCCTTTGGATTCAACGCTGCCACCGAGAAGTTCGAGGACCTGATGGAAGCGGGGATAGTGGATCCCACCAAGGTGGCAAGGCTCGCCCTGCAGAATGCAGCCTCTGTGGCCTCCCTGCTCCTGACAACGGGAGCTGTGGTCGTGGAGAAGCCCAAAGAGGAGAAATCTCCCAAGATGCCAGGCGGAGGCTATGGCGGGGAATATTGATAGGGACTGAGATCCCTCAAAAGAAGGGCCGGGTAATACCCGGCCTTTCTCCTTATCAGGGGATGAGAACCCCTCACATCAGATCCCACTCCACTGGGAAGTTCCCATAGAAGACTAGGCACTTTCGGAAGACCGTTTCTTCAGGGGGCCCCCTCAAGCCAAGACGGAGGCACATCCCCCGAGGAGTCTAGACTCACTCTCGATCTTCTGGTCTCGAAGGGAGCGAATCAGATCTGTTCTTGTTGGGGATAAAGGGCCCCGACTGGGCAGATTTTCCAGGCCTCCTCGATGAACTTTCTATCCCCGTCCC
>JAPWUY010000103.1 GCA_028275295.1 Thermodesulfobacteriota bacterium
AGGGCCTCTTTGGTCCTGGCCTGCTCTATGGAATCCGCTTGGCTAATGGCATTCTCGAGGGTGCCAAAGCGGCAGAGGATCTCCCTGGCCTTTTTCTCCCCTATGCCCGGGACTCCAGGGATGTTGTCCGATGTATCTCCCAGGAGGCCAAAGAAATCGGGCAACCTTGCCGGTTCGACTCCGTAACGCTCCGCAACTGCTTTCTCGTCGTAGACCCTCTCGTACATGGTGTCCACCACCGTGACCCCGGGCCTCACGAGCTGGAGGAGATCCTTGTCCCCGGAGATGAGAACTAGCCGACACCCCTCGGCATAGAACTTCTCCACCACTGTCCCTATTATGTCATCTGCCTCGTACCCCTCCTTCTCCAGGACCGGCACCCTGAGGGCCCTGAGGATCTCCATTATCCAGTGAACCTGAGGTCTCAGGTCTTCGGGCATCTCGGGCCTGTTTGCCTTGTAAAGTTCATAGATGTGATGCCTGAAGGTAGGGCCCCTTGCATCCAATACCACTGCCAGGAACTCGGGCTTGAAGTCCTTGAGCACCTTGAGGAGCATGGTGCAGAACCCGTATACGGCGTTGGTTGGCACCCCTTGGGAGGTCTTCAGGTCTCGGATGGCAAAAAATGCTCTGTAGATGTAAGAGCTCCCGTCCACGAGGTAGATTACAGGCCCACCCGAGTCTTTCTCCACCAATCGTCTCTCCCTTAGGACAGGGCCGATCCTTTCAGGCCGGCCTCAAAGCTCGAACTTCACCTTTATCTTGAAGGTCCTGCGGGCTGGAAGGCTCACTATCTCCTCTATCCCTGCCCTCTCGGCCATCCCCCTCAAAGTTTCCTCGACCTTCTCCTCGCTCTCTCCTATGAAGGTGAACCATACATTGTAGTCGTGGTTCCTCTGGTAGTTGTGGGTCACCCCTGGATGGGAGTTTATCACCTCGTTGAACCTCTCCAGTCTCTCGGGGGGAACCTTGGCCGCACACAGGGTGCTGAAGAATCCCAGCTTCCTCGAATCGAAACTACCTCCTATCCTCCTTATTATCCCGCTCTCCTTGAGGGCCCGGATCCTCCTTAGCACCTCCTCCTCCGAGATGTTGAGCTTGAGGGCCAGCTCCTGAAATGGCCTGGGACTCAGAGGAAAATCCGTCTGGATGATATTGAGGAGCTTCCTGTCAGTCTCATCCACTCTGGACATGGCTCTAGATCCTCGAAGGCAGGTAAGTGCACAGGGGCTCTTCCGAGAGATAGTCTCCCGTTTGCTCGTAAGCCCTGGCCCTGCATCCACCACAGACTCTCCTGAACTCGCATCTGCCGCACTTTCCCTTGTACTCCTCGAGGTTCCTCAGTCTCCTGAATACCTCGGATGAGGACCAGATTCGCGAAAGGGGGCTTTGCCTCACATTGCCGCAACTCACCTCCAAGTAGCCGCAGGGCTGAACCTCTCCTCTGTGGGATATGAAGCAGAAGCCCCAGCCCGCAAGGCATCCCCTCGTGACCGAGTCGAGACTCGGGTGGGGGGATGGCCTTTCCGCGGATCTTCCCCTCTGCCTGGCGATCCTCTGGTACTGGGGCGCGCAGGTCGCCTTCAGTTGAATGGGAACCCTCCCCTCCTGTTCATGGAACCACTCGAGGGTCTCCTCGTAGCGCTCTGCTGAGAGGCCTTGGGATCCCACATCCTTTCCCCTTCCCACGGGAACGAGCAAGAATATGTGATGGGCAACGGCACCGAGTGAAACCGCAAGCTCCAAGATGGCAGGGATTTCTCCTAGATTCACTGGGGTCACAGTGGTGTTTATCTGGAAGGGAAGCCCGGATTCTCTCGCTGCCATTATCCCGGCCATGGCCCCACGAAAGGCACCTGGAACCTTTCTGAAGGAATCGTGGGTCTCCTCCTTTGCTCCATCCAGACTTATACTCACCCTCTGGATCCCAGCTTCTTTCAGCTCCAAGGCCCTCTTTGGGGTCAGGAGGGTGCCATTGGGGGCCATGACCATCCTGAGGCCCAGCTCGCTTCCCCTCCTTGCCAGATCCACCACGTCTTGCCGCAAGAGAGGCTCCCCGCCTGTCAATATGACCACTGGACTGCCCATGGAGGCCAGATCCTCGAGAACCGCCATTGCCTCTTGGGTCGAGAGCTCCCCCTCGTACGGCCCGCGCTCAGCTGAAGCTCGGCAATGCACGCAGTTGAGGTTGCAACTTCTCGTGACCTCCCAAGCCACCATCCTGAGGGGCGGCACCCGAAACTCCTGGGACATCATCCCCCTCCCAATATCCGGGCCACTTCGAGGGCAGCATAGGTCAGGACAAAGTCAGCTCCAGCCCTTCTTATGGCAATGAGACACTCCATCATCGCCCTGTTTCCATCCACCCAACCCAGCCGGTCCGCAGCCTTTATCATGGCGAACTCTCCACTTACCTGGTACGCGGCTACGGGGTAGAAGAATTCCTCTTTTACCCGCGCTATCACATCGAGATAGGGCATTGCTGGCTTCACCATGACGATATCTGCCCCTTCCTCGATGTCCATGGCCACCTCCCTCAAGGCCTCCCTCCAGTTGGGCGGGTCCATCTGGTAGGACTTTCTGTCCCCGAACTTGGGGGCTGAGTCCGCAGCCTCCCTGAAAGGACCGTAGAAGGCGGAACAGTACTTGGCAGCGTAGGAGAGTATGCTCACATCCGAAAACCCCTCCTCATCGAGAGCCCTCCTTATGGCTCCAACCCTCCCATCCATCATGTCCGAGGGTGCGACCACATCCGCCCCAGCCCTTGCCTGGGAAACCGCTGTCCTCGCCAGGAGTTCGAGGGTCGCGTCGTTGTCCACGGTCTCGCCCTTCAACACTCCACAGTGGCCGTGGTCCGTGTACTCGCACAGGCACACATCCGTTATGACTACGAGGTCCGGGACCGAGTTCTTCAGCTCCTTTATGGCCCTCTGGATGATTCCATCGGGATCGTAGGCCTCCGAGCCCAAAGGGTCTTTCCTGCTGGGAATCCCGAAGAGTATCACTCCCAGAATTCCCAGGGATTTTGCCTCCCTCGCCACATCCGGGAGCTTGTCAACGGAGAGGTGAAACTGCCCTGGCAAGGAGGGGATCTCCCTCCTTATGCCATTTCCCGGGACTACAAAGAGCGGATAGACCAGGTGACGGGGAGAGAGATCGGTCTCCTGCACGAGCCTTCTCAAGGGCTCGTTTCTCCTGAGCCTTCTCGGCCTGTATTGGGGATATCTCATGGTAAATGGACCTCCCGGCTATGAGGAGATATCTCCTCGTCAGTGAGATAGCAGGCTGGGTCAGGGGCCCAGATATCCCCTGTCATGGCCTCTGCCCTGACCCTGAAGTTTCCCCCGCAAATGTCCAACCACCGACACGTGGCACACCTTCCCTTCACATGCTTCTTCTTCTCTTTCAGAGCAGCCATGAGGGGGTCGCTAGTGTCAGTCCAGATGGAACTGAATGGTCTCCTCCTCACGTTCCCGAAGCTCCTGTGTCTCCAGAACTGATCCGCATGGACCTCCCCATCCCAGCTCACGCAACCAATTCCCGCCCCGGAACTGTTCCCCTCGTTCATCCTGAGGAGCTCCAGGACCTCAGCAGCCCTCTTGGGGTCCTCCCGCAAGAGCCTGAGATACACGTATGGACCGTCGGCATGATTGTCCACTGTGAGGACCTCCACCTTGAGACCCCTTGCGTGGATCTCCTTGGTCCTGTCCATTATCAAGTCAACGGTGCGGCGGGTCTCCTCGTGGCTCAAGTCCTGGTCCATGAGCTCCGAGCCCCTGCCCGAGTAAACCAGATGGTAAAAACACACCCGTGGGATCCTCTCCCTCTCCACAAGGTCGAATATCCTCGGTATCTCGCCAAAATTCCTCTTGTGGATAGTGAAACGAAGGCCCACCTTGAGACCCTCGTCCTGACAGTTTTTCACTGCCCTCATGGCCCCATCGAAGGCTCCCCTCACTCCCCTGAAGGCATCGTGCCTCTCCTCCAGGCCATCCAGGCTTATCCCCACGTAAGAGAGGCCTATGGAGGCCAGTCTCTTGGCCATCTCCCGGGTGATCAGAGTTCCATTGGTCGAGAGGACCACCCTCATTCCCAGCTCCCTGGCCCTCTCAGCCAGCTCGAGGAGATCCTTCCTCATCAAGGGCTCCCCGCCCGAAAACAGGACCACAGGGCATCCGAACTGAGCGAGGTCCTCGAGGAGGGCCATGCCCTCCTGGGTGGTGAGCTCGTCTGCGGCCCTCCTGTGATCCGAACCCGAATAACAGTGTTGACATCTCAGATTGCACTGTTTCGTGACATTCCACACCACAACAGGCTTTTTGTCCTGGGAGAACTGGAGGAGATGAGAGGGCAGGCTCTTGGAAGCCCTGCCATATCTCAGAGGATCCGATGGTTCGACGGTTCCACAGTAAAGTTTCGATATCCCAATCACTCGTTTCTTCCCCTCTGCTCGTAATAGCGAGTTATCGCATGGACCAAGCCTTGGACGGTATAGGTCTCAGCAACTATCTGGGGCTCTACTCCGTACCTCCGGACAGTGTTCGCGGTCACTGGCCCAATGCACGCCACGGTCACGCCTTCGAGGAGTCGAGGGAGATCCTCGGCCCCGGACATCTCGGCGAAGTTGACGACTGTGGATGAGCTCGTGAAAGTGACGAGATCTATTCCCTCTTGGAGGGCAGAAGCGAGCCTGTGGCTTGAGCCATCAGGGGTCCTTGTCCTGTAGGCCGCAACGACCTCCACTTCGCCTCCCATTTCCCTGAGGGCATCTGGAAGAACCTCCCTGGCCTTCTCGGCCCGTATCAAAAGAAAACGGCTCCCTCTGACCTCTTCCTCCTTGAAAGCCCCGGCCAGAGCCTCTGCCACGAACTCATCGGGGACCCTGTCTGCCCTGAGGCCCAATTCCCTGAGGGCCTGAGCCGTGCTGGCTCCTATGGCAGCCACTTTCACCCCATTTAGGGCTCTCGCGTCCTTTCCCCTCTCCCAAAGCCTGGATCCGAAGATCCTCACCCCATTTTCGCTCGTGAAGATTATCCAGTCATAATTCCCCAGGCGATCTATGGCCCTGTCCATTTGGTCCCAGTCCCTTGGGGGCACGATCTCTATGGTGGGAACCTCGACCACGATGGCCCCGAGCTCCTTGAGGAGAGAGGAAAGCTTGCTCGCCTGTCTCCTCGTGCGGGTGACCAGGACTCTCAATCCCAAAAGGGGTTTTCTCTCGAACCAATTGATCTTTTCCCTTACTCTCACCACCTCGCCCACAACGAGAACAGCCGGGGCGCTTATACCCTTCTCGGAAACCTTCTCCACGATGTTCGAGAGGTCTCCGACAACCACCTTCTGCTTGGGCAGAGTTCCCCACTGGATCACAGCGCAAGGAGTCTCTGGATCGAGGCCGTTTGAGGCAAGAAGGGAGCATATCTGGCCGAGATTCTTCATCCCCATGAGGAAGACCAGGGTGTCGGTTGCCCCGGCTATTTTCTCCCACCTCAAAGAGGAGCCACCCTTGGTTGGGTCCTCGTGGCCGGTTATGAAAGCCACCGAGGAGGACATCCGCCTGTGGGTCACGGGAATCCCAGCATATGCTGGTGCCGCTATGGCAGAGGTCACCCCAGGCACCACCTCGAAGGCCACACCCTCCCTGGCCAGGTGCTCAGCCTCCTCTCCTCCCCTTCCGAACACGAAGGGATCCCCCCCTTTGAGCCTCACAACCACCTTTCCCTCCCTCGCTTTATCCACGAGGAGGGAATTTATCTCCTCCTGGGACATGGTGTGGGAGCTTGCCTCCTTTCCCACATAGATCAACTCGCAAGTGGGCGAGCAATATTGGAGAAGGGAAGGATCGACCAGATGGTCGTATACCAACACCTCTGCTCCCTTGAGGAGTTCCAGTCCTCTGCAAGTCATGAGCCCAGGATCTCCGGGCCCAGCCCCGACGAGGAAGACCTTTCCTGGATTCGATTTCATGACCCTCTTCTAAGTATAGCGGCCAGGGATCTCCCGGATCAATTGGTCCTGAGCGCTCTGAGAATTTCGCGAGCTCCTTTATCGAGTAGACTCCTTGCAACTTGTCTTCCCAGGGCCTCGGGCTCGGAGCTCGCCCCAGCCCGGGTGATCCTGAAGAGCTCCTTTCCCTCTGGATCGGCTACCATGGCAGACATCTCGAGACCCTCTCCTGAAAAACTGGCTATGGCCCCGGCTGGCACCTGGCACCCAGCCTGAAGCTCCTCCAGGAAGGCCCTCTCTGCCCTGATGCAGGCTCGAGTCGCCGGATCCTCGATGGACCTCACGATAGCCTCCACCTCGGGGTCTCCTTCCCTTACCTCTATGGCCAAGGCCCCCTGGCCCGCAGCCGGAATCATTCGGTCGGTATCGAGGATCTCCGTCACCTTTTCCATGAGTCCCATCCTCTTTATCCCTGCCAGGGCCAAGACAATGGCCTCTATTCCCGAATCCCCAGCGAGGAGCTTTCTCAGCCTTGTATCCACATTCCCCCTCAGGTCCACCACGGCTAGGTCGGGCCTCATGTGTCTTATCTGGGACTTTCTCCTGAGACTGCTCGTTGCGATCACTTCCCCTTCCCCGAGCTGAGAAAGTCTCCTTCCATCCTTTGTGATGAGGGCATCTCTGGGATCTTCCCTTTCGGGAACAGCCCCTATCTTCAATCCCCTGGGGAG
>JAPWUY010000104.1 GCA_028275295.1 Thermodesulfobacteriota bacterium
CACTGAGGGGAGCACTGAAGGGAATCCTTCCTTCGCGATAGGCTGCTAGAAGGTCCAGAAAGTGTCCCTTTTCCGCTGGGCTCAGCCCCTTGGAGACGTAGCCCAATGCGTGCATCATCACATTGACAACCGAGGAACGTCGAGGGGGCCTCGCCAAAGCTGCCTTGAAGTGACGGGCGTAGGTCTCCAAGACCTGACCAACGGGGAGGTGCTCCAAGTTGGCAACTATTCGACCCAGTTCCCTGAGACGCGTCTGATTGTAAGCCAGAAGTAGCAGTTTGTAAGAGGTATGAAACTCCACCAGCGGGCCAATCTGACCCTTGGATGCCGCCTCCCTCAGGTCCCTAAGTGCGAAGATGGTTGTCAAGAAGTGCTCCCTTATCTCGCGATTGGTGAGACGGCCCTCATCCTCAAAGGGCAAATCCGGAAATCTTTTCCTCAAGGCCTTTGCGAAAATCCCAGGCCCATGTCCCACTGGCTTAGTACCTTCGGCTGTGGGGTAGATCTTGGCATCCTTGATGCCACATGAAGGGGAGCGATTCTTGAGGATGAAGCCATCAACCGAGGGCAAGCGATCCAGAAAAGATGAGGCGAAATCCCTCATGGGTTCTGTCACATCCCTCCCCGTCGCAGGCTGAAGGAGACGAACCCCTTCACCCGCTCCCACAAGCCTTACAGGCTCTCGGGGAACCCCCAGGCCTATCTCCACCTCTGGGCAAACTGGCATGAACTCGACCCACTGGCTGAGAGCCTGGATGAAGGGATCGGAGATGATGTTACCGTCATAACGACAATGGTCGAATCCCAGGCACTTGCTCACCACGACTCGGGGTCTTTCCATGGAGGCTCCTCCCTCAGCAGCCAGGACTTGTCCCTGCTCCCTTTTTTTCCTGATCATAGCCACTGTTTTCCATACGTGCCAACCCCGAAGGCCGAGATTCTCCGTGCCCGTGCGGTTCGAGGGCCTTTGAATTCAGCTTCCCCCCTCGGGCGGCAAGCGATGCCTTCCCTTATCTCCCCGAAAGTACGCCTGGAATCCTGAGCCCTGTCAAAAGGGCCCGTTGGTCAATCCTCCTCCACAATGCTCTCCCTGTAAGCATTGGGGTGGGGTACAGGCATCGCATCCATGCAGCAGGTCTCAGGGTTGAACCTGAACCGGTACGAGAAGCCAAAGTTTCCCTGTCTCACCATCGTCATCCAGCCTCTGAGAAAGTAAGGGCACTCATCATTGAAGCAAACGTAAAAGTGGTCCGTATTCCATTCGGTAAAGGGGGTCAAGGGGATCAGCCATTTCTTGAGCCTTTCTTGGCAATAGGGACACCTCTTTTTCTCCATCACCCAGCCCCTCAGCTGATTCAAAGGGGAGCCAGGTGGCGGTCCGGGAATCTCCGGGTCGAATGGTTCGGGCCTTTTGGCCCTTGGGCTAGAGGCCCCCTTTTTCTCCGCATACACAGCGTACACGGGGTCACTTGGGATATTGAGATGCGAATATTTGTCGTCAGAAGGACGCCTCTTTCCCTTGGAGACGAAAAAAGATGGCTCCTCGAAAAGGCCACTTTGAGAGAAATAGTCTGCAACGAGGAGCAATCTCTCTTGCTCCGAGAGCCTCTTCCATAGGTCGATGACCTTGGGGGGGAAATACCGGTTGCTGAATATGACGAGGAAAAGGCCTCCTGGCCTCAGAATCCTTCCGACCTCCGAGAAGACCTCCAGAGGCCTGGTGATGTAGTCAACGGAGACCGTATTGAGCACGATATCGAAGGAGGCCTCGGGAAAAGGCAGAACCGGATGCTCGTTTATGTCCTGTATTATGCGAAGGTCTAGCTTTGGATTAGCGAGAAGCTCCTCCCCGTTCAAGCCCAATCCCACAACCAACTCGGGATTCACGAGATCCGGGATATGCGAATCCCAGCTCGCCATGAGGTCCAAAATGCGAGGTCTTGGCTCGATGATCAATGTCCCAATGACATGCTCGACTGTCCTGAGGGCCCTTTTGTCCAAGTGCTCGACCAAGCGGGCCTTTCGGTAAAAGATCCTATCCGGTGTCTCATCGTCTCTCCTGAAAGAGCTGGCCTCGTAAATTAGGTTTCTTTCTGTCGCTATGCTGTTCATCCGCTCCCTCCCAACGGGTGATCAGTTTGTCCACCTGCGTTTATCATCAGTTTAACCCCCGAAGCTTTGTAGGTTAATTCCCAGGAGCAATTCTCGAGCCCCCAAGCTCATGTTTTAGCCTTCTCGGTGGGACCAAGAGATCCGAGGCTCGATTCCCTTGCGTGATTTCTCTTCCGTCGAGGGTAACTTGCCTTGTGAACACGTAGCCGGTACGAGGGGATCTCTTTCCTCAAGCTCTTTCGTACACCCCGACGCTTTATTACTGCAAAGAATCCCAGTCCTCCGGGAAGGACAGGACAAACCACGAAGGCACAATTTCTCTTCTCTCCAAAAGGCGAAAGATAAAGCGCCCCCCATACGCTCCCCTCGGCCCATGGTTCATCTTTTCTAGGTGCGGCCAGATATTCCTCCCCCAGTCTCCAATTTGTTTGGACACGGGTTAGGGGGTATAGGTGGCCAGAGGAACCCTCACTGGGGGGTTTGGGGATGAAGGAGGGAGGAAGCTTTTGGGGAAGGGCGAGGCTCAGGTCTCGAGGGATTCAGGACTCGAGTCGCAGGATTTTCAACGGGAGCTTTCCTTTTTGGGGATAGAGAGTTCTCATGCCTTCGTGATGGAGCCTGAGGGCAAAGGTTGTGCGGAGGTGGAGGATCCGCAGTCTGCCGGGGGCTTCACGGAGGTTCCAGCTCTTTTCTTGGCCTACCCCCCCAAGGCCCTGGGTCGCACATTTCCGGGATAAGACCCTAAGCCTCGCATATTCCAGTTGTCAGAAGGTCTTTCAATCGGAGAGGATCCTTGCAAACCCGAAAGGCCCATTTACCGAATTCTCCATGGTGGTTCACTGCCCGCACCCACCTCTTTGCGGCAGTCTCCTTTTGGCGGTCCTTCTCTGTCTCGAAGCCTTTCACCTCCAGGATCACTTTGGCCTCACTCTCATCGCCGCAGCGCCAGCGAATAAGGTAGTCCGGGCGATACTCGTGCCGCGCACCTTGCCACTCGTAGGGGATGGTGAAGTCCAGGTGATCGTTACGCGCGTAAGCGATGACCTCAGGCATCCGCTCCAATTGATGGGCCACGCTGTGCTCCCATTTGGGCGCGTCGAGCACGACGTGACTGATGTGGCTCTTGGTCGTGCCCACGCAGGGGCGAAGAGTGCGGAAAAGCACCTCAGAAGTGGACCCAATAGGGCGAAAGCGCTCAATCACGGGGAGGATGGGCGGTTCGCCGGCTTCCGTGTCGGGCTCGATGGCCTCGGTCAGCCGCTCGATGATTCGCTGCTTGTACTTGAGGAGGGCGATCTCCTCCAGCGGCGTGTCTAGATCGACGACCACCACCCGCTCCTCCAGATACCGCCAGACAGCAGCAAGCACTTGAGGGAACAGGATGTGCCGCGCACTCCACTCCTTCCGCTTCTGTGTGAGCCGCTGAGTAAGCTCCGCCGCAATCTCGTACACTGTGGCTTGAAGGCGCTGCTCGCGATGGAAGGGATTACGGTCGTGTACCACCTCAGGACCCGGACCCAGCCGATCGGGTCGCCCAATGCGGTAGCCGACCGCCGGCTTGACAATGACTTCGGTCGGATCCTCTCCGCCGATCTGTAAAAAGGGCACGCCGTCAAGATTCAACCGGATGCGGCTTCTCACATCCAGGATGTAGCCTTCGACACGCGGGAAGGTGATTTCCAGATGCTTGCGCTCTGGGAGCGCACGCACAAGCGTGGAAACCTTCTGCACTTCCGTCCGGCTAACGGGCTTCTTTTTGACAGGGATGACCTCAAAGGGCACACCGTAGACATCCACGTACTCGGGCTCGGAGAAGTCGTCGTAGTTCAGCCGCCGCAGACCGCGCCCCACCACCTGCTCGCACAGAAGCTGGGACGTGAATGCGCGTAGTCCCAGAATCTGCGTCACATTCTGGGCATCCCAGCCTTCGTTGAGCATCCCCACTGAGACCACGCAGCGGATGTTTTTGCCCGGCGGATCGCCTTCGTCCTCCCATTCGGTCTTGCCGATGGTGTCCACCACCTTGCGCAGACGCTCTGCCGCCTCTTCCTTCTTCTCGCCCTCGATGGCCGCCTCAGCCTTGGCAAGCCGCGCGGTGTCGATCCGGAACGTCATCTCGCCGTTTGGGCCGTTGGCGAGTTCGGGCAGCACGTTGCCCCGGGCAATGTGTTCGTGCACCAACTCCGCCAGGCCGGTATTGTCGCAAACCACGATCATCACAGGCGGTACAGGCGATCCCGCCCGCTGGAACTCCTCGAAGGTCTTCTTCCATTCGGAAGCCAAGGTCGCCAGCGCGCCTTCCGCCTCGCGAAGCACTGACTCGGGTTTGGCACGACGACTGGCAGTTTGACGCTCGGAGGCAGGTAACTGCTGATTGATGTGCTCCCACAAGCGGAAATACTTGGGGATGAGCGCACCCGTGTTGTCATCCACCGGCACGCGCGGAATCTTCACGATACCCGATTCGATGGCATCCACCAATCCGAAGTCCGAAACGACCCAGGGGAAGGGTTCGCCTTCGGGGTACCCGCTGCCCTTGATGTAGAACGGCGTGGCAGAAAGATCCGCGCAGAAGTTGATGCCGCGCACCGCATGGATTCTGTCGAGTCCACTGACCCAGACCGTTGCCTCCTCGCGCTCGGCGATCTCCTCCCGATAGAGTTGTTTACGAGAGAGTTGTTTGCGCAGTTCCTCGGAGAGGGGCGCAGGGCGGTAGGCATGGTGCGCTTCGTCGTTGATGACCAAGATGTTTTGCTTGTTCCCCAGCTCTTTGAGCACGCGGCGAGCGAAGGCCTTATCGCTTTCCGGGCCGCGCTGCATGACGCTTTTCGAGTGTCTGTCATCTCTGGGGTGGAAGAGATGCCAGTTGGTTATTTGAAATCGACCTTGCTGCAGCCGCTCCATCATCCCGCGCGGCAGCAGGTCAAATTTCTCGTAGTAGTTGCCGGACTTCCAGGGGAGGAGCACCTGCAGACGTTCCCGGATGGTGAGATTGGGGCATACCAGGAGCACCCCATCGGAGAAGCGTCGGTCCTGGGGATTGGCCAGCTTGTTCAGCACCTGCCAGGCGATGACCATGCCCATGACGACGGTCTTGCCGGAGCCGGTAGCCATCTTACAGGCGTACCGGGTGAGATTGCCATCCTTAGGGATGGCGATGCCCTGTTTTTCCGCAGGCGAGGCTTCGATGAACCAGATGAGGGTCTCGACGGCTTCGCGCTGGCAGAAGAAGAGCTTGCGCTCGCGCTCGGGGTTGTTCCAGTGATTGAGCAACTGTCGCGTGATTGGCGTGACACCGGGATAGCCTCGTTCTCGCCACGCTTTGACCCGTTCCCGAATGGTGTTGACCAGCTCCAGCGGGACGAACTCTTCCTCTAGCATCGCCATCTGCGGTCCGCGCGTGCGCGGCTTGAGGTAGTAGCCTGCAGGTCGGCGACCCTCTTTGAGCACCGGCTGGCCTTCCTCATAAGCCCAGTAGCGCGCAGGCTCTTCAAAGGGGGAGTTGAGGATGGGGTTATCTACGAGCATTGGTTTCTCCGTTGCTTTCTTTGCCGACACTGTCTAGCCATGTATCAAACTCATCCACCCCGACTCGATGCGGGTTCTCCCGATCCAATGCCCACCGCATCGGGTTGGTTAGAATATATTCCCGAATGCGATTGAGGGATTCCTCGTTACGAATAATGTGTTCGTAATAATTGCGTTGCCACAGGCGACCACGAAACGGTTCCCACCCTAATCGTTTCACACCGTCGGCGTAGCGTTTGGTCGTCATGGTTTTGAACCGATGTACAACATCCGGCAACCCCATCGTAGGGGCAACCCCCTGTGGTTGCCCAGGGTAGGCACGGGGGCCTACCCCTACGGGTGGTTCCCCACGGTAGGCACGGGGGCATGAATCAGGGTAGGCACAGGGGCCTACCCCTACGGATGGTTGCCCTGGGCAGACACGGGGGTCTGCATCAGGGCAGACACGGGGGTCTGCCCCTACGAGGATGATGATGCCGTGAATATGATTGGGCATGACGATGAATGCGTCGGTTTGCACGCCAGGGTAAAATGCCGGCAAATCGTTCCATACGTCGTACACCATTTTTCCTGCATCGTTCAATCGCATCTCACCATGCACCATCTCGCCAAATAGAAACGACCGATCCTGCGTGCAAACGGTGACAAAATACGCCCCCGCTTGGCGATAATCGTAGCCTTTCAGCCGAATGCTGCGACGATGATGACGCTCGGGATGAAACCTCATCGGTATTGCTCCGCATTCAAGGGCATCACCCTCACCACCTCATTCCCCCGAAAATCAATCACCTTCACCGCGATTCGCCGGTGTTCCCCTGGCTCGAAGGGGAAGGAGACGGTGCCGCGCATTTGCTCGAAGGCTTCGGGGGCGATCTGCGCTTTCAGCGCCCGCTGGAGTTTTTCCCAGGCGTCGGGGTCGCCGGGGAAAAAGGCCTGGCAGATGTGGAAGGTCTTGCCGTCATAGTCGGTATCCAGGAACCAGGCGGCCACATCTTCCCCACGGGTGGAGTGAACCTCGCCGGTCAACG
>JAPWUY010000105.1 GCA_028275295.1 Thermodesulfobacteriota bacterium
GTGGAGGACATAGCTCACAGGAGAGGATTGGGGGACATCCTAGCCGAAGGCCCCAGGCTGGCCATAGAGAGACTGGGGCCAGAGACAGCCTATTACAACATCCAGATAAAGGGTATGAGCAACCTGCACTCGGACGAGAGGCCAACCCCAGCTCTAGCCCTGGGCATAGCAACTGCCACCCGAGGTGCGGACCATCTGAGAAGTCGTCCAGCCATAGATCTCTACCATCTTCCCGAGGAAGTTCTGGAGCAGATATATGGGAGAAAGGGAATGAGCAGCGATTACAGGGACTACAAGGGAAAGGCCTGGATGGTCTACTGGCAAGAGCTCCTGTATGCCGTGGTGGACTCTTTGGGAATTTGCAAGTTCCAGACGGTCTTTCTCTCTCCCAACATGCCCAAATGGGCTGAGTATAGCAAACTTCTCGAGAAGATCGTGGGGCTCAAGATGGACGAGGCTCAGCTCATGGAGATAGGGGAGCGCATCTACAACCTGGAGAGGATGTTCCTGGTGAGAGAGGGAATAGGCAGGAAAGACGATACCTTACCCGAGAGATACTTCCAGGAGCCCACCCCTGGAGGACTGGAGGTCGTGAGGGGTAGGGTGATAGATCGTGCCCGTTTCGAGCACATGTTGGACGAGTATTATGAGCTTCATGGCTGGGACGAGGATGGAAGGCCCCTTCCCGAGACCCTGGAGCGGCTGGGGCTCAAGGGGGAGCCGAGCCACAAGCTACAGCCCGAGGACTGGAAGTGATGGGTTCGAATGGAAGTGCTTCTTCGAAAACCGAGACCAAAGGGTCCAGAGGACAACTTCTGCGCCAGGGAGGATTGAGATGGCCAAGATAATGACAGTGGATTACGATAGGTGCACGGGTTGCAGACTCTGCGAGATGGTCTGCTCCGTCAACAAGGAGGGAGCCAGCGACCCAGCTAGGGCCAGGATCCACGTGATAAAATGGGAGATGGAGGGGATCTATGTCCCCATGTTCTGCCAACATTGCGAGGACCCACTTTGTGCGGCGGTCTGCCCAGTGAGGGCCATAGAGAGGGACGAGGCGGAAGGAAGGGTGAGAGTCGACAAGGAGAAATGCGTTGGGTGCCGTTCCTGTCTTTCGGCATGCCCCTTCGGAGCCATAGGCTGGGATGAGGAGAAGAGGAAAGTTATAAGGTGCGATCTCTGTCATGGCGATCCCACCTGCGTCAAGTTCTGTGCCACTAAGGCCATCCAATTCATCGAGGCGGAGAGGGCCGTTTTGGTGAGGAAAAGGGCTGCCGCGGAAAGGCTCCACAGGGCCTTGTCCCAGACTTCCCACGGGATTTGAGAATTGAGGGTCACTGTAGAATTCGTAGGTCTACCCGAGCTGAGAAAGACTATTGGATCCAAGAGCCTCAAGGTCTCCCTGGAGAGGGGCACCATGGGCGATCTTCTCTCACAGCTAGAGAGGATGTATGGAGCTCCGGTGAGGAACTCGCTCCTCGACTCCAAAGGAAACATCCACGAGACCATCCAGGTGATAAGAAACGGAAGGGAATGGCTGGCCAGAGACAATCCAATGGCGGAGTTGAGAGACGGCGACCGAATAACCTTCCTCCTCATGGTAGCTGGAGGCTGAGATGGGGGTTGTTGCTGTCATTGGCGGGGGTATTGCAGGCCATGAGGCTGCATGGGCGGCCCGCAAATACGATCCATCATGTAGGGTCTTGATAGTTCAGGAGGAACCCCATCCCCTCTACAGCGCATGTGTCCTCGCTGATTACATATCCGGGGCCATGCCCAGGGAGAAGGTGTTCCTCCTCTCCAGGGACGACTACAGAAGGGCTGGTGTGGAGCTCCTCTGCCCAGCGAAGGTCCTCAGAGTGGATATTCAATGCAGGATCCTGGAACTCGAGGAAAGGACAATCCGGTTCGATACATTGGTTGTGGCTACAGGGAGCAAGCCCATTGTTCCGCAAATGCCAGGGGTCCATCTCCAGGGGGTATGCACCCTCAAGACCCTATCCGATGCTGACCGCATAGCGAGGAGGAAGCCGGGCAGGGCAGTGGTGATAGGTGCAGGACCAGTGGGTGTCGAGTGCGCCCTTGCCCTCTCCTCTACAAAGTGGGAGGTGAGGCTCGTGGAGCTCCTCTCCGGGGTGCTGCCCAGGATACTCGATGAGCCCATGTCCCTGGAGGTCTCGAGGGTATTGGAGCAAAGGGGTATTCGGGTCCTGACAGAGACCAAGGTGGTCTCCATCCTGGGGGATGGGAGGGTAGAGGCCGTGGAGACAAGTGAGGGGACACTCGATGCTGATCTGGCAGTTTTGGTTCTGGGGATGAGGCCAGAGGTCACCCTCTTGAAGGAAGCGGGGCTCCAGATGGGAGCAGGGGGGGGAGTGAAAGTGGATCAGATGATGTCCGTGGGAATCGATGGGATCTTCGCCTGCGGAGACTGTGTGGAATCTCTGGATCTCCTCTCTGGTCTCAGGGGAGCCCACATGCTTTGGGGCAATGCCGTGAGACAGGCAAGGGTTGCGGGGACCAACGCAGCGGGTGGCAAGAAGACATTTTCCGGATCCATGAATGTGACAACAGTGCCCATAGGCGATGTGGCTGTGGCCTCCATGGGACGAACTGCCAGGGATCTCGAGGACAAAGGGGCCAGGCTTCTCGTGCGGGAAGATCCTTTCGGGAATAAGATGGCCCTCGTCCTCCTCGAAGACCAAATCGTCGGGGTGCAGGGTATGGGGAGGCTCGAGAAGGTCGGTGGCATGATGAAGGCCTTGCTCGAGAGGAAAAGGGCCCAGGAAATGATCTCTGGATTCAGGAAGGGGCTGTGGCTGGGCTGGCCCATCAGGTCCATTCAGATGGACCTGGAAAAGGCTCATTCTGGAGGCAATCAATGGCTGAGAGGGACACAAGGAAAAGGCAGGTGAGGTGTTTGAACTGTTTCGAGAGGTTCGCTCCACCAAAGGGTGTGGATCGAATGGCCTGTCCCAAATGTGGAATCGAGTGGAGACTCACTTGGTCTTCATCGGATTCGGTCAAGATAAGGGGCCCAGTGTGGAGCAAGGTGAAGAGCGGGGCCATCTGAGTTCCCCTCTTTCTGGGTGAAAGAGTGTGCGGAGGATCCTCTCGGGTAGGCTGGCCTAAGCCCCTGTGTGCTCTTCGAGCCACTCGCACATGTCCTCGAGCACCTGTTCCCTGTGGATATCGTTGTGGAGCTCGTGGTACCCACCTCTGTATATCCTCAACTCCTTGTCCCTGGAGATGACCCTCCCGTAGAAAACCCTGCTTGCCTCCGCAGAGGCCAGCTTGTCCGCTCCGCCGTGGAGCATGAGAAGGGGAAAAGGGAACTCCCTGGCATGGGCCATGGTCCAGGAACGGGCTAGCTCCATCTGAGCTCCAAATCTGGCCGATGCCCTATTGTGCACCAAGGGATCTTCCTTGTACGCCCTCACCACTTCCGGATCCCTGGAAAGCTTCGATGGATCTATGTCCACTTTCACCGAGAAGGTTGGCCATATCATTGACATGACCCAAGCCAGCTGCATCAACCCGGGCTTCACAGGGGGTCTTCCAATGGCTGGGGCACAAGCTATGATCCCCCTCAGACCCAGAAGGCCTCTCAGGGCGCACTCGAGGACAATCAGACCACCCAAACTGTGGCCGACGAGATAAAGGGGAGAGGGAGATTCCATTGCCTCGACCAATCGAAGGAATCTCCTCAAGTCCTCCCTGAATTCATGCCACCCATTTATGTGACCCCTTCTACCAGGGGAGTTCCCGTGGCCCCTGAGGTCGAAAGCGTAGATGGTGTAATCCCTCTCCAGCATCCACTGCACCAAGTAGGAGTACCTTCCACTGTGTTCTCCGAAACCGTGGACCAGGACCAAGACCCCTCGGGATCTGGAGGAAGGATTCCATCTCTGGTAAAAGAGCTCGGTGTCCGAGGCTCCCATGAAGGTTCCTGTCTGGTGGCCCATCTCCTCCTCCGGTTTTCCCCAAAGCCCTTTTCACGCACCAAGTCTTCATCCCTCCAAGGGAAAAGTCAATAGGAATTCCTAGGCCCTGGCTTTGTCCTCGGGTTTTTCGTGGGGTTCGGTTGACGATGACCAAGGGAACCTTTAAACTCCGGATCATCCGGGAGAGAGGTCTTGGAGGGTCCATTGAAGCGCGGGATGTGGGTGAAAGAGGTGGCCATTGGGAGGAAGGTGGACGGCCTTTTTCTGGTCAAAGAAAAGAAGCTCCTTCAGGGAAGGACCGGAAGGCCATACGTGATGATCAGGCTAGCTGACAAGACAGGAGAGGTCGAGGCCAGGATTTGGGACCGAGTCGAGGAGCTCCAAGAGCGCTTCCAGGTAGGGGACTTGATCAGTGTTTCGGGGGATGTATCAGAATATCAGGGATCCTTGCAGGTGAAGATCCAGGAGCTGGAAAATAGGGGGCCCCTCATTGAGGAATGGCTCGAGGAATTTCTTCCGGACTACCTCTCCCAGAGGGAGGCCTCGGAGAGGAGAATGGGTGAGTTGAGAAGGCTCGTCATGGAGATACGAGATGAGGAATTGAGGGGCCTGGTCCTGGAGTTCCTCGAAGATCCGGAGCTCAGCAACAAATGGCTCATAGTTCCCGCAGCCAAGCGTCTCCACCATGCGAGACTGGGAGGACTTCTGGAGCACACTCTCTCGGTGGTCAAACTCGCCATGTTGGCTTGCGACCACTATCCAGGACTGGACAAGGACATTCTAGTTGCAGGGGCTGCCCTCCACGATATAGGGAAGCTCCACGAACTCAAGGAGCCATGGAAGCCCGATTACACGACCGAGGGGAGGCTCTTGGGCCATTTGATCATTGGCCTGGAGATGTTGGATCGAGCTCTCGAGAGACACCCCGGGGTTTCGCCTCTCAAAGCCCTGGTTCTCAAGCACATGCTAGCGAGCCATCACGGCGAGCTGGAGTTCGGCTCTCCCAAAAGGCCCAAGGTATTGGAGGCCCTGGTCCTTTACATGCTGGACGATCTCGATGCCAAGGTGGACGGGTTCGTCTCCCACTTGAGGAGCGAAGGGGTGAGCGGGGATGGATGGACCGGTTACAATCCCATCCTGGAGAGGCATATCTTCGGCGGTCTCTCACCAGCCAGGTATTCCAGGCTAGGGGAAAAGGGGGATCAGGTTCGCGATGAGGATTCGGCATATTCACCCCTGGGAACTCTCCTTGGAGGAGGCGAGGAGGATTCAGGGGATCCTGGCAGCGCAACTGATACCTGAGGGCACTCTCTCTGGGGCGAGGTACATAGCTGGATGCGACGTGGCATATGGGGCAGAGGACCATTGGCTTGTAGCCGGAGTTGTCCTATGGGACATGGAGAAAGGGAGGATTGTGGAGTCGCGGACCGTAACGGCAGAGGTCAATTTCCCCTATGTTCCAGGTTATCTTTCCTTCAGGGAATGTCCTCCTTTGCTCGAGGTCCTCTCGAAGCTTGGAAGAGAGGTCCACGCTGTCCTCGTCGATGGGCATGGGATCGCTCATCCCAGGGGACTTGGGCTGGCAAGTCATTTGGGCCTTCACCTGGATGTCCCTACAGTAGGATGTGCCAAGAGTCTCCTGGCTGGGGAGTACGAGGAGCCAGGCCCCAAAAGGGGGAATGTGGGATGGATCTTCCTCAACGGGAAGGTAGTTGGCGCAGCTCTCCGCACAAGGGACCTAGTGAAGCCGGTCTTTGTCTCGCCTGGAAACAATCTGGGTGTGAAGGACTCGGTGGAATTGGTTTTGAAATGCTGCAGGGGCTATAGGATCCCCGAGCCCATAAGATGTGCCCATCTCCTGGTCCAGGGGAAGAAAAGGGAAGGGAACCGAAGGGATTGCGAGCCCCAGATGGGGCCTGTGGAGAAAAACGGCTTGAATCCATAAAAGGGAGGTGAGGGATGAGGGCAGGAAACCTCACAATGGTTCTCTGGGCCTTGATTTTGGTCTTGGGACTTTTTTCCCTCCAGGGCTGTTCCCAGTGGCTTGCCATGTGGGACGATGCTGTGGATGCTTATTTTGTCTGCAGCAGAGACCCTTCCTCTCCTGGATGTGTTCCCTTTGGTTGGGGATATAGACCGGGGATGGGGATGTGAGGGAAGGGGATCCTCCTCCTTGTTGACAGGCTTGATCCGAATCCCCTAAGATACTTCGGTCTTCTGGCTCGCTCAAAGAAGTCTCAGTCCACCTCCATCAAGTGAGTATGGTCAAGGCACAGACCAAGGGAAAGGTTCCAGACGAGAGTACTCCAAAAGAGCCCATAGACAAGGAATGGGACGATGAGAGGGTGATCCCCAAACACCTGAGCCGCGATACCCAGTTTCTCTTTTCCAGAATGACGGAGGAGACCTTGAAGGCCGTCGGGGCCAAGAAGGGTCAGATAGTGCTGGATGTGGGATGTGGAAGGGCATTGGACTTAGCTGCTCAAGGGGAAAAGGGGGCCATACTGGTAGGGTGCGATGGATCGAGGGTGATGGTGATGAGGGCGAAGGGGGTTGTCCAGTCCCATGGCCTTCCAGCGAATATCGTCTTTTGCAGTGCTGAGAACCTCCCCTTCAAGAAAGGAAGCATCGATATCGTCTATTGCAAAGGGGCCATAGACCATTTCTACGACCCCCGCAGGGCCCTAGAGGAGATGGAGAGGGTTCTCGCGGAAGGCGGGAAA
>JAPWUY010000106.1 GCA_028275295.1 Thermodesulfobacteriota bacterium
CGGATTGGGGGACTCTGGAGGAGGCCTGGCCTCCAAGGGCCATTTTCGGAAAAAGGTCGTGATGGGAGGGATCTTTTTGGCCGCCACAATCCTGTTTTGGAATCTCTGGCCCCAAGGGAATCTGTTGGGCCAACCCCCTCAAGAAGAGAAAAGAGACCTTTTTCCCAGCGTGGCCGAGGTCGTGCCCAGGGCCGAGGAAGTGACCAGGAGATCGCTGGAGGTCAGGGCCCAGCTGGAGCTCAGGGCCCAATTACAGGAGTTCGAAAAGAGAATCAGGGAGGCAGAGGTTCGCCTCCAGGAACTCGCGAGGAGGCTCAGGGATCTTGGCGATCCAAATCGCTTGGATTTTCAAAGAGTTTTGGATGCTCGTTCCCCTCTTGAGACCGAAAGAAAATCCTTGGAGAACTACTTGGTCCTCATCTCCGGAAAGTTGGGAGAGCTCGAGAGTTTGAAGAAGGAATGGGAGGAGCTTGGCTCCTTTTGGGCCAGGTGGAGGAAGTCCGCTTCGCTGGCCCAAGGGGATCTCCCCACCGAGGCTTTCACCAAGGCGGAGCAGTCCATAAGAGAGACGCTTCAAGACCTATCCCAGCGCATGGGTATTCTCGTGGGAATGCAGGAACAGGTGGGCAAGCTGTTGGAGGAAAACAGGAGGCTCAGTGCTCCCCTGGATGCGGCCTTGGCCCGAATGAGGGAAGAGACATTCAGGAGGACAGAACCGTCCATCCTGAGTCAGAGGTTCTTCCTAGGGTTGAGAGATCTCGTGGCCGGGCAAGGGCCGAAAGAGCTCCTCCAGATGTGGAGGAAACTCCAGGACCCTATGGCAGGAAACGAGGCGATGCTGTTCTCCCAGCTCCTTGCCCTCGTCCTTTTATGGGGTCTTTTCCTCTGGATAGAGAGGGCGAGGGGGAAGGAAGCCCACAGGGTCACACTCCATCCCTTGGCCCTGGCCATCTTAGGTGTGGGGATTTTCTCTTCCCTCGTAGGGGATGTAGGCGGGATCTTGAAAGCCGTGGGAAGATGTCTTTTCGCCTTGAGTGTAACCATCCTTTGGACGGAGGAGAGGGGAAGAGCCCGATGGAGAGGCCCTCTTTTCGGTTTGGCCGTCTCCATGGGAGTCTTGGACTGCCTCAGGACCATTGGCCTTCCCGCCCCCCTCTGCAGGCTATTCATCCTCGGGATTTCCTCGGTGGGCCTCGCTTTGCTTCTGGGGAGGAGCAAGAAGAGCAAGCTTGAGGCTGTGGTCTTTTACCTTTGGGCTTGCATCCTTGCTCTGGTTCTCATTGCAGAGATGGCTGGTTTCGCCAACCTGGCAGACAGACTCTTCAGGGCCTCTGCGTGGAGCACTTTTCTAGTCCTCACAGGTTGGATCCTTGTGAGCCTTGTGGGAAAAGGGATAGATTGGGCAATGGAGCATCCAAGGCTCAGGGAGTGGAAGATACTGGTTGAAGTGGGACCATTTTTGAGAAGGAGGCTATTCTTCATACTGGCAGCAGCCATATGGCTCAGCATATCTCTCCGCATCCTGCCAGTTTGGGGCCTTTTTTCCTCAAGCTCAGAGGCATGGGAGAAACTTTTCAAGTCCGATATCTCGATAGGGAAAGTGAGCCTCAATCTCGAACTGCTCATCTTGGCCCTCCTCGCGGTGTACATATCCCTGTCTTTGTCGAGGATCATAAACAAGGTGCTGGAAGCAGAGGTCTTCCCCAAGACAGAGGTGGACCCGGGAGCTCGCCATGCCATGGGAAGGCTTCTCCATTATTTCCTCGTAGTGGTGGGCCTCCTTATGGCTCTGAGTCTCCTCGGGGTCAGGCTGGAGAGTTTCCTGGTTCTGGGGGGAGCATTGGGGGTGGGGATAGGCTTCGGGCTCCAGCACGTGGCTAACAATTTCATAAGTGGACTGATACTCCTCTTCGAGAGGCCCATAAAGGTGGGAGATACAGTGGTCGTTGAGAAGGAGTGGGGGAGGGTCAAACGCATAGGCCTTCGTTCCACTGTGATTGAGACCTTCGATCGATCGGAGCTCATAGTCCCCAATGCCCAACTCGTATCAAGCACAGTCATAAACTGGACCCTCAGCAACCCCATGGCGAGAATAAGGATTCGGATAGGAGTTGCTTATGGAACGGATTTGGCAAAGGCATTGAGCCTCCTTGTGGAGGCGGCAAAGGCAAACCCCAAGGTCCTGGAGGACCCCTCCCCCAATGCCCTCATCACGGGATTTGGGGACAGTTCCATGGATCTCGAACTCCATGCATGGGTAGGAGACATTAAGGAGAGGCTCTTGGCGCAAAGCGAGATCTGCAAGGAGATCGAAAGGCTCTTTCGGGAAAATGGGATAGAGATCCCATATCCTCAAAGGGATATCCACCTGAGATCGTGGAGCGAGCCGCCCTGCCTTCTCATCCAGAGGAAGGACGAAGGCAAAAAGGGCGAAGGCTGAGACAAGCTCTGCTCCCAAAAGAAGGTGGAAGAAGGGCTCAGAGGATATTGGTCGGAGTGGAAAATTCCGGCTGGGGCAGGGATACTGGTATCAGGGTAGAGAATCCCTTCGTATGAGATCCAAAGGGGACCTTCTCCCAGCATGATGAAAAAAGCGAGTTTGGGGGCTTGAAATGCCATCTAGCTCTGCGAGCGGCACTTTCGGGAAGGAAAAGATCAGGGATAGGTTCTACAAGGAGCGTTTCGAGGCTCAAAGGAGGCTTTCCCAGAAGATGGCCACAACCCTCGAGGTCAACGAGATTCTGGAGACCTTGAGGAGCGAGGCGAGGACTCTTGTGCCTGGTGCCATGGAAGTTTGCATCCTCCTTCTGGATCCAGAAGCTCCCAAATACACCAGGCCCTTGCAGTGCGCCCTCTACGACAGGCCCATAAATTGCCAGTCCTGTAAAAGAGAGAGGAAGGCCGTTCAAAAGGCGATCCACAGAAAGAAGACCGTGATCTTCCCCCACAGTGAGCCCATAGTGAGGCCTGACGGCAAAGTTGTCCCCATAGGACCGGAGATAGCCATACCGGTCTTCTTGGGAGATGATCTTCTGGCTGTGGTGAATCTAGTGATGAAGCCCGATGGAAAGATCACCCGAAAGGAATTCTATCTCCTCAAAGACCTGGCCGACAGCGTGGCCCACGTGATCTTGAGGGCGAAGAAACACTGGGAGGTCACCCAAGAGAAGATCCGCATAAGCCAGATTCTCAGCCACCTATCTCCCTTCGTGCCCCTTTCGGTGAGGAACATAGTGGAGAAGAACCCAGAAATAGCAAATCTGGAGAAGGAGAAGAGGGAGGTGACCGTCCTTTTCCTTGACCTGGAGGACTATACAAGGCTCAGTGCCACGAGACCAGATACAGAGGTGAACCAGTTGGTAGAGGAACTTTTCTCCACTTTCGTGGATCCCATCCAAAGATCCCACGGCGACATAGTGGAGACCGCTGGGGACGGGCTCATGATCATTTTCAAGGATCACGATGCCAGGACCAACGCCATCAATGCAGTGAAGGCAGCCCTGGACATAAAGACCCTCACGATGGAGCACAATGCCCGGCTTGCAGACAAGGCCCTTCCCGTCAGGGTGAATATGGGGATAAACTCTGGGGTGGCCCTGGTGGGCATGACCAAGTTCAAGGGGTCCTTGGGCACTCGCATGACTTACACCGCAAGTGGCCCGGTGACAAATCTGGCAGCTAGGCTAGCCTCCCATGCCAAAGGGGGTGAAATCCTCCTGGGAGAGGAGACTGCGAAACTCATAGAAGGCCTCTGGCCCGTTTGCGAAAAGGGCACGGCACACCTCAAGGGGATAGACGAGCCAGTGAGGATATTCTCTCTGGCCATGGACCGACAGAACTGAAAAGGATCTTGCATGCCATCTGGGGTCTTGACCCGATGCCCTACGGTTGTAGTCTGAAAATTGGAGGATGTGGGATATCCTCGAGATCGTCCGTAGGGAGGTGTGCTATGGCAGAGGAGAGAAAGAGAGTCGTTGTGCCCCTCGTCAACATCATGCACAATGACGACGACACTGGTTTCAGAATCGAGGTGGATCTGGCAGGAGCAACCAAAGAGAGCGTGGAGCTGGATATGGGCACAGGAGGCTTTTGTGTGAGAGCCGAGGCAGACGCCTTCCGCTACGAGAGCTGTTTCATCCTGGCCCATGAGGTAAAGCCCCAAGAGGCCAAGGCCAAGTTCGAATCAGGGCTCCTCACCATCACGGTTCCCTTCAAGGAGACGATCCACGGGCATAAGGTGCCCATAGAGTGAGCCATTTTTCCCCGTGGCCTTCTCCCTGGAGGGGGCTACGGGGATGCCCAAACTGAGTAGGACCACACCGTCTGTTTTGCAATTCTCGGGACTCGCACTGTATACTCCCATTCAAAAGAGCTGGCCCCTGGGGGCTGAATGGACCCAAGAAGGATTCTCCTAACCAACTCCATATAGGAAGTGGCTGTGGGAGGGGCCCATAAAGCAACTTATCCCCTGTGGGGAGAGGGCATCGATTCCATCCCATCGTGGCTAAGCCCCAGTCGTTGGCTCGCGCCCTATATTGGATGGGGATGGTTGGGGACATGGAAACCCGAGTGTTGGACAAACGGTTTCAGAGGGAAAAGGGTCTCAGCTCGGATCTCGAATCTGGCCCGAATTTTTAGTCGAGACATTGGTTAGTGTGCCTGGGCCTCTTGGGTGTGATCCCCAAAGGTCATGAGATTCCAACAACGATACGAATTCGGAGGGAAACATGTTTCCAAGGGTCGATCCCACCTCAACTGAAAGTTGGAGGAAGCTCGAGGAGCACTATCTCAGGATCAAGGACCTCCATATGAGAGACTTATTCAGGGAGGATCCTGGCCGTTTCGAGAGGTTTTCCATCTGGTTCGAGGACGAGATCCTCGTGGACTTCTCCAAAAACAGGGTTGTCGATGAAACCATGGAGTTACTCATCTCCCTGGCAAGGGAATGTGGCCTTCCCCAAGCGATAGAGTCCCTCTTCCAGGGGGAGCCTGTAAACGAGACCGAGGGGAGAGCAGCTTTTCATGTTGCCCTGAGAAACCTGTCCTCTGAGCCCATGAGGGTTCTGGGCCAGGATGTGATGCCCCAGGTCCGTGAGGTTTTGGAGAAGATGAGGGAGTTCTCCGAATCAGTGAGACAAGGGAAATGGTTGGGCTACACAGGCAAGCCCATAAGTCATTTGGTCAATATCGGCATAGGCGGTTCGGACCTGGGGCCGAGAATGGTCGCCCAGTGTCTGAGGCCCTATGGCCATCCAAGGATCTCCGTGGATTTCGTATCCAATGTGGACGGTGCAGAGATCTCCCGAGTGCTGGAAAAGTCAGATCCTGAGACCACCCTCTTCTTCATCTCGTCCAAAAGCTTCACCACCCAGGAGACCATGACCAATGCCATGACAGCGAGGAAGTGGTTCCTGGACAGGGCGAAAGACGAGCGCCACATAGCCAAGCACTTCGTCGCCATATCGACTCGCAGGGACTTGGTGGAGCGCTTCGGCATAGATCCGAGGAACATGTTCGTCTTCTGGGACTGGGTTGGAGGAAGGTTTTCGGTGTGGTCTGCCATAGGGCTTTCTGTTTGCTGTTATGTTGGATTCGAGCGTTTCCAGGAGATGCTCCTGGGAGCTCACCGTATGGATCTCCATTTTCGCAATGCGGCCTTGGAGAGAAACATCCCAGTGATCCTGGCCCTCCTCTCCATCTGGTACAACAACTTTTTCGGGGCAGAGACAGAGGCTGTCATCCCCTATGACCAATCCATGGAAAGATTCCCAGCGTATCTTCAGCAGGCCAGCATGGAGAGCAATGGAAAGAGCGCAACCCGTCTAGGCAGGAGAGCCACTTGGTCCACAGCCCCTATTCTTTGGGGAGAGCCAGGGACCAATGGCCAGCACGCCTTCTTCCAGCTTCTCCATCAGGGCACAAGGCTCGTGCCCGTGGATTTCCTCGCGCCTGCTCGCACTCACTATCCTGTAGGCAATCACCATGCCATTCTCCTGGCCAATTTCTTGGCTCAGTCTGAGGCCCTTATGGTGGGCAAAACCCAAGAGGAGGTGAGACGAGAGCTCGCCTCCCTGGGCAGGAGCGAGGAGGAGATCGAGAGGCTCTTCCCCCATATGACTTTGGAGGGCAACAGGCCCTCCAACACCATCCTATTCAGAAAGCTCACCCCATGGGTTCTGGGTGCCCTCATGGCCATGTACGAACACAAGATATTCGTGCAGGGAGTCATATGGAACATATACAGTTTCGACCAGTGGGGAGTGGAGCTGGGAAAACAGCTGGCAAAGAGGATACTGCCGGAGTTGGAGGAAAGTGGGCCTCAGGTCCCGCACGACTCATCTACCAGGGGCCTGATAGATGCCATAAGATCCATGAGGGGAAGTTGAAGGCTTGGAGATCCCCTTCCCCCCTATGAGCTCTCAGGTCTTATGGCCTCTGAGTTCGAGGATCTCCACCCTATGGTTCGCCTCGGGATGGAGCTGAGAGGGCCCCTCCGTGAGGAGAACGAGCCCGTGCGTCATTCCCCTTTTCTCGAGCCACTCCCCGATATAAGCATTCCAATCCTCGATGGGCCTCGTCTCCAGGACTGGCATCACCCCCCTCGTGAGACCCAGGGCATGGAAGGTCTCGAGGGATGAGGTCACTGCCACAATCCA
>JAPWUY010000060.1 GCA_028275295.1 Thermodesulfobacteriota bacterium
CACCCTGGTCCCTATGGCCTCGTTGGGGGGAATGTAAAGATCTCCCTCTGGTATCTCGCAGAACTCGTTCAGGGCCTTCTTTATCTGGATGGATGTGGCCCCATCCATATTCACCACCCTATTCAGGTGCCTGAAGCGCTCCATCTTCCTGGCGAGGTTTATGTAATTCTCTATCTCCTCGTCCGTGAAATGGGATGCGAAGTAGAGGTCCGTGAGCACATCCTCCCATTCCTTGAGCTCGTCTTCCCCCCAGGAGGCCTTGGTTTTCCTAAGGTGCTCCTCTGCCTCTTTGCGGATGTCCTCCTCGGATTTTATCCCCCTTTCCTTGAGAGCCTGGAGGAAGAGCTTCCTCATCTCCCCTAGGAGCTTGGGGTATTGCATCATCCTCTGGAACATCCTGTAAGTTCTAACTATGTCCATCCTTCAGACCCAGCCCCTCAACTTGCAGGCCTCGGCCACCCGGGCCACTGCCACGAGATAGGCCGCCTGTCTCATGTTCACCTTCTCCCTTCGGCTCATCTCGTATACGCCTCTGAAGGCGTTGGTCATCTTGTCATCCAGACGCTGATGGACATCCCTCAGTTCCCAATAAAAATTGTAAGCGTTCTGCACCTGCTCGAAGTAAGATACCGTGACCCCCCCCGCATTGGCCAGAAAATCTGGCAAGACCACAACCCCCTTGTCATAGAGGATCTCATCGGCCTCTGGAGTCGTGGGACCATTGGCCAACTCGCAGAGGATCCTGCAGCGAACCCTGGGGGCATTCTCCTTTGTTATGGCATTCTCCAAGGCGCAGGGGAAAAGCACCGTGACATCGAGCTCGAGAAGGGCTTCCCGGGGTATCTCTTCAGCCTCCGGAAACCCTTTCAAGGTGTCATGCTTGAGCTTGTGATCCACGAGGGCCTTAGCCTTTATTCCCGAGGGATTGTATACAGCCCCTTTGGAGTCCGATGCAGCCACAAGCTTCAATCCGAGAATCTCCTCCCCCAGGAGCGCTGCATGCTGACCAGCATTGCCGAAGCCCTGGACGGCCATGGTGCCTCCCTGAAGATTTATTCCGAAGACCTTCGCAGCCTCCCTGGTCACGTAGATTCCTCCCCTGGCTGTGGCATCTATCCTCCCCTGGGATCCTCCAAGGGGAAGCGGCTTTCCCGTTATGACCCCGGGATGCTTTTCCCCTACCATGGTCTCGTACTCGTCCATCATCCAGGCCATTATCTGAGGGGTCGTGTACACGTCCGGGGCAGGGACATCCTTGGTCACCCCCAAGGCCCTTCCTATGGCCCTCACATATGCCCTTGCGAGCCTCTCTTTCTCGGTCTCGGAGAGCTCCTTGGGATTGCACACTATCCCTCCCTTGCCCCCCCCGAGGGGTATGTCCACAACCGATGTCTTCCATGTCATCCAAGCAGCGAGGGCCCTCACCGTGTCGAGGGTCTCATCGGGATGCCATCTCACCCCGCCCTTGGCAGGCCCTCTCGCCGTGTTGTACTGGACCCTAAAGGCGTGGAAGATGCGCGTGGTCCCATCATCCATCTTGACTGGAAGCACCACTTTTATCTCCTGCATCGGCCACCTCAGAAGCTCGTGGGTTGCAGGATCGAGCCCCAACTTCTCCGCTGCCACATCAAGCTGCTGCTGGGCGATGGTAAATGGATTCACCTTCCCGCTCATGACTACCTCCTCACGGAATTTTTTGAGCCCCCTCACCCCAAACCCTGGGTCCCAAGCGAATTATAAATCATAAAAGCCAGCATTACACAACAGCCCTCAAGAGGAGGGCGTGGCTCTCTAGACGAGGGCGGGTCCATAGAGAGGATTACGGGAGATCACGCGCTCTTGGAAGGCCACTTCATCGACTTCCAAAAGGGGATGCAAAGCGCCTTAGGCTACCAGTCCCTCTCGTACCTCCCCCAAGGGAGCTTCGGGAATCTGGCGCGAGGGCTTCCAACCGAGGGGATGCTCCGCGAGACCAAGCAAAGGGGGGATCTCCTCACTCCAGGATCTCCAGGATCTCTATTTCCTTAGTCCCTCCTGGGACCCTCAGTTCCACAACATCCCCCGGCTCCTTTCCTATGAGGGCGCTACCGATAGGGGATGTCACTGAGAGCATTCCTTTTTCGGGGGCCGATTCGTAGGGCCCAACTAGCCTGTATATCCCAACTTTTCCTGTATCCAGCTCTTGCACCTTGACCCTGCTTCCAAAGACAACCCTATCTCTGGGTAGATTGTCCGTGGGTATTATCTTCACAGAAGCCAGCATCTCCTCCAACTTTTGTATCTTTCCCGTCAGGAAGGCTTGCTGTTCCTTGGCTGCAGTGTACTCCGCGTTTTCCGATAAGTCTCCGAACTCCCTAGCCTTCTGGATCTGGCTCGCATTCCTCTGAAGCTCCACGGTCTTGAGGTGTTCCAGCTCCTGGTAAAGGCGATCGTATCCCTCCTTGGTTATGGGAACCCTCTCCATTCCCCTGCTCTCCTCCCAACTCCGAACCGAGATTTCAATCCCATGAGAGCCAAGATTGCTAAGGACTCGAACATAGATTATCCGTCAGATGACTTAGGGGTCAAGCCCCCGAGAGATGGCCATGGTTTAATGGACTCCGGGTGATGGAGGCTCGATCCCCCGTAAGGGATTCGGGAAATTGGGCTTGACAAGGCCCGGCGAACTCTGTTAAAAGCTTATCGCACTCTACAAGGAGGTCTCATGCGAGCTTCGCCCGCGGGGGTGAGGGGCTCTTGGAGTCGGGAGCTGGTGTGCTTCGATGAGCAGCAGCTCGGAGGCGAGTAGGCCTTTGTTTCAGCTCCTCCCCTTCCCGCATCTGGGGAGAGACCGGTGGTTGAAGCTAGCCTTGGACCCGAGTCCATTTGGGGATTTCGGCCGAACATCTTCCCAGAAGGCCTTCTCGTCCTGCTCCTTAAGGGAGCAACCAAAGGGAAGCACTTTTTCCAGGGAAAGGGCTTGCCGGGCTCATGGGGCGAATGGGTCCCTGAGTGGCGATAAAGGATTGGGAGGGAAGTCAGGTGGATACGGAAGAGAAGGAGGACATTTCGAGGGAGGCTCCAGTTCAGCTTGAGGTGGACAGTATCTCCATCTCATTCGGTGGGGTGCAGGCCATCTACAATGTCTCTTTCCAAGTGAGGAAAGGGGAGATCTTCTCCATCATAGGGCCCAATGGAGCCGGAAAGACCGTGACCCTCAACTGCATAAGTGGAATCTACAAGCCCGACAGGGGAAGGATCATCTTCGAAGGCCAGGATATAACCAAGTGGCCGCCTTACAAGAGGGCGGAGGCCGGCATCGCGAGGACTTTCCAGAAGATAGAGCTCTTCTCGGGCATGACGGTCTTGGACAATATCAGGTTGGGAAGGCACGTTCACCTCAAGTCCGGTCTTTTGAGCTCGAGCATCTACCTGGGCAAGACTGCCAGAGAGGAGGTGGAAAGTCGAAAGTTCATAGAGGAGGAGATCATAGACCTCTTGGAGATAGAGCACATAAGGAACAAGGTCGTGGGGATGCTCCCCTATGGCCTCCAGAAGAGGGTGGAGTTGGCCAGAGCCCTTGCCCTGAACCCCAAACTCCTTCTTTTGGATGAGCCCATGGCCGGCCTGAATCTGGAAGAGGTGGAGGATATGGCTCGGTTCATCTTGGATGTGAACGAGGAGGAGAGATGGAAGGTCACTTGCATCCTAGTGGAGCACGATATGGGAGTTGTCATGGATATTTCGGATAGGGTCACTGTGCTCAATTTCGGACAGAAGATAGCTGAGGGCAGGCCCTCGGAAGTGCAGCAGAACCCAGAGGTAATCCGGGCTTATCTAGGAGATGTGGAGGACCTCTATGCCACGAGACGCTGAACCAGAGATAGAGATCACCAAGGAGCTCACCCTTCCCAAACTCTTCTTGAGAATGTGCAAGAAGTTCGGCCACAACAAGGTGGCCATGAGGGAGAAGGAGTACGGGATCTGGAAGCCCATCACCTGGGCTGATTACTTGGAAAATGTGAAGTCTCTGTGTCTGGGTATGGTAGCACTGGGCCTCAAGCGAGGGGACAAGGTGGCCATGATAGGCGATAACAGGCCCGAAGGCCTGTGGGCGGAGATGGCGACTTTGTGCGCCGGAGGTGTAGCGGTATGGCTCTTCCAGGATAGCCTCCTCGATGAGGTCCAATATATAGTGGACCACTGCGATGCCAAATTCCTCGTGGGAGAAGGCCAAGAGGAAGTGGACAAGGGCCTGGCAATAAAGGATAGGTGCCCCAAATTGGAGAGGATCCTTTGGGATGACCCGAAGGGGATGAGGCATTATAAAGACCCCATATTGATGAGCCTCAAGGAAGTGCAGCGGTTGGGCAGGGAATTGGAGAAAAAGCAACCAGGGTTGTTCGAGGAGCTTGTGGAGCAGGGACACGGAGACGAGGTCTGTCTCCTCTTCTACACTTCAGGGACCACGGCACTTCCCAAGGGAGCCCTTCTAACCCATTACAACATGCTCAAGATGGGGCAGAACCTCATGAGGGTGGACCCCTGCTACCCGGACGACGACTTCGTCTCCTATTTGCCCTTCGCGTGGATAGGCGAGCAGATGATGTCCATATCCGTGGGCTTGCAAGTGGGATTCACCATCAACTTCCCTGAGGAGCCCGAGACAGCACAGGAGAACATAAGGGAGATAGGCCCCCAGACCATATTCGCTCCTCCCAGGATCTACGAGCAGATGGTCAGGACGGTCCAGGTGAAGCACCTGGATGCGAGCTGGCTCAAAAGGAAGCTTCACGACTGGGCCATGAGGACAGGATACCAGTGGGCCGATTGCATGTTCGAGAAGAGGAAGCCCTCGACCTCTCTCAAGGTCAGGAGAGCACTGGCGGAGGTTTTGGTCTTCAAGAAGCTCAAGGACCATTTGGGTCTGTCCCGAATCCGTCATGCTTACACTGGGGGAGCTGCCATGGGGCCAGACCATTTCCGTTTTTTCCACGCCATAGGGGTCAACTTGAAACAGATCTACGGCCAGACAGAGATTGCTGGTATATCTGTCCTTCACAGGGATGGGGACGTGAAGTTCGATACAGTGGGAAGGCCAATTCCAGAGACCGAGGTTCGGATAACCGAGGACGACGAGATCATCTCCAAAAGTCCCAGCGTGTTCCTGGGGTACTACAAGAACCCCGAGGCAACAGCCAAGACCCTCAGGGACGGATGGCTCTACTCCGGAGATACGGGATTTATAGACGAGGACGGACATTTGGTGGTATTCGATCGTTCCAAAGACATAATGATCTTGAGCGATGGCCGGAAGTTCTCTCCCCAGTTCTTGGAGGCCAGGCTCAAGTTCAGTCCTTATGTGAAGGAGGCGTGGGTGATAGGCCACAAGCTGCCCTATGTCACGGCCGTCATCTGCATAGATTATGCGACTGTGGGCAAGTGGGCGGAGGAGAGGGGAATCCCCTACACTTCCTATCCAGAACTTTCCCAGAAGCCACAAGTCTACGATCTCATAGTGAAGCCCATCATGGAAGTGAACAGGACATTGCCCCCCGTGGCCAGGATCCAGAAATTCGTGAACCTCTACAAGGAACTGGATGCAGACGATGAGGAGCTCACGAGGACCCGCAAATTGCGAAGGGCATTTGTGGAAGAGCGGTACAAAGACATTGTCAAGGCCCTCTATACGGACGCTGATATGGTCCACATGGACACGACCATAAGGTACGAGGATGGGAGGGTCGTGCCCATAAAAGCGGATATGCGCATAGCTCGAGTGCCTCAAGAGGGAGGTAAGTGATGGAGATATTCCTGAACCTTGTGATCTCGGGTGTGATGGTGGGCTCGATCTATGCCTTGGTGGCCTTGGGATGGGTCCTCATCTACAAGTGTTCCGGGGTCTTGAACCTGGCAATGGGAGAGCTCACCCTCATAGGAGCCTATGTCTGTCTCACCTTGTACACCTGGTTCGTAAAGGCCATTCCTCAGACCACCACTGCCTTCATGATGGCCCTCATCGGCACACTTGTGATAGGGGCGATTCTGGGATTGGCGACCGAGAGGGTATTCCTGAGGAAGATGATAGGGGAGCCTGTCCTGAGCGTGATAATGGTCACAGTGGGCCTCTCTTTCTTCTTCAAAGGTGTGGTGGAGTTCATTTGGGGGACCGATACGAGGGTCTTTACACCGGAGGTCTTCAGCAAGAAGCCCATCCCCATCTGGGGGAAGATCTATGTGGATTCGGTTTACCTCTGGAGCTTCGTCGCTGCCATTGTGCTTCTTCTGATATTCGTCTCTTTCTTCAAGTACACCAGGTGGGGTTTGGCGATGCAGGCCACAGCGGATGACGAGATGGCAGCCCTTTCCCTGGGTGTGAGCGCCAAGTTCGTCTACGCCTTGGCCTGGGCCATAGCCTTTATGGCAGCTGGGGTAGGAGGAACTCTCCTGGGCAACGTCAATGGGATAAACATCTCCGTTGGATACCTGGGCCTTCTGGTGCTTCCAGCAGTGGTTCTGGGAGGGCTGAATTCGGTCCCAGGGGCGATAATTGGGGGAATCATAATAGGAGTGCTCCAAAACCTGGCGGATGGGTACTTGTCGGAGTTCACCCCTGGAGGAGTCAAGGAGGTGGCTCCCTTGGCTTTCATGGTCATTCTTCTCCTTTTCAAACCTTACGGCCTTTGGGGCTGGGTGAGAATAGAAAGGGTGTGAGAGATGAGCTGGCTGCCTTGCGGACTGTACCACGAGCACTACAGGGAGGATCATGCCTGGTGGCAGACAACCTTCGTGAAGGGGAAGATGCTCCTTCTGGCTATCTTCGCCATCGTCATCTTGCCTTACCTGGATTTGGTGGCCCCGGACCTGGGACCTTACCTTCTCAACATAGCTGTGATACTCCTCTACACCATCTTGGCCGCCTCTGGGGTGCAGCTTCTCATTGGCTATTGTGGCCAGGTGACCCTGGGCCACGCAGCCTATGTTGCCATTGGCGCGTACACCTGTTGTCTGGTCCTCATGCACGGGCCTGCCCTTGCGGCCATGACCAATGACCCGAACCCCATTGTCCGAACTCTGGCTGCCTTGTTCTCCCTTCTCATGAAGGCGGGATTGCTGTATCCCGCTGGGATCATCCTAGCAGGGCTGGCCGCGGGATTGTGGTGCGTCATCTTTGGCCTCCCCTCTGCCAAGGTGAAGGGCTTCTACCTCATAATGACCACCATTGCTGGCCAGTGGATCACTGTGGAATTCTTCATAACCCAGTACGTTAGCCAAATAGGAGGAAGGCAGCAGGCCTTCACTGTCCTCCCCGAGCACTTCACCATAGGGCCCTTCACCATAGATTCCGACAGGAAGATATACTACCTTGGCCTTGCCCTAGTTGGCTTGGTCGTAGCAGTGACAGCCAATCTTCTGAGGAGCAAACCTGGAAGGGCATGGATTGCCATCAGGGACAACGACATCGCAGCAGAGGCAATGGGCGTCAACATAGTGGCTTACAAGCTTCTGGCCTTCTTCGTGGCTGGGGCCATGGGAGGACTGGCTGGGGTTTATTGGCTCAATTTCAACTACATAATAAGCCCCGAGCATTTTCAGTGGTTCTGGTCCCTGTGGTGGGTCGGTGTGATCTTGATCGGGGGAGTGGGGAGTATCCAGGGGACCATTTTCGGGTCCATGTTCATGGTGCTGGTGATGGAGGGTCTCAAGGCCCTGATCGTCCCCCTCTCGGGAGCCTTCCCGGAGCTTCTGGACAAGTTCCTCTTCATAAAAGAGGCCCTCTTCGGTCTGGCAATAGCGCTCTTTCTGATCTATGAGCCCAATGGGCTCGCTTACAGGTGGTGGCAACTCAAAAACTACTTCAATCTTTGGCCATTCTCCTATTGATGGAAACTAGGGAGATGGGCTTTGGAAGGAAGGAGTTCAGGGGCCTGAAGGCTATGGTGGCAAATGGGACCAAGGGGTCCCTTTTGGCCCAAGCCAGAAAAGGGGGGCCCAGAAAGGGGGTGTGAAGGCCGAGGGAAATTGAAGGATTGGAGGAGAGCGTGAACCAAGAAAAATCAGGGAAGGAGGTGCGCGATGAGAGGCAAGAAGGGGGTTTTGGAACTTCTCGTTTTACTGGGTCTTCTGGCCATGGCCTCTTGGGGTTGGAGTGCCGAGGAGATCAAGGTCGGCGCCATCATGGACATAACGGGGGCCACATCCGATGTGGGCAAAGATTACGCTGT
>JAPWUY010000006.1 GCA_028275295.1 Thermodesulfobacteriota bacterium
ACGGCTGTCCCTTACTCCAGCGCGCCCATAAAGGCCATAAAGGATCAGGCTCAGCTCCTCGGTTTTGAGATAGGAGACGATCAGGACGTCCCCCTCACTGCCCTGGATACCAAGAGCCAGGTGCTCGCTGCAGCCAAGTTCAAACCGGACCTAGTATGGCACGGAAACACGACCATGAGCGTCTCCACGGCCCTGAGAGACGCATATGCCCAGAACCTTGGGGCTTGGCACATAATAAACAACTGGGGGTACGATGAGAACCTTCCCAGGCTAGCAGGCGAGGCTGCCAAAAATGCCATAGGCGCTGCGCCGTGTGCCTTCTTCGGCGAGAATGTCAAGCTCATGGACAAGGTTGTGGAGTATGCCCAGAAGCTCAACCCGGGTATCCCCAAAGAGCAAAGGCTCATAAGGACTGTTCAAGGATGGGCAGCGGTGGTGCTCCTCTGGGAAGCCATGATAAGGGCTGACAAGGCTGGTAAGCTCGATGGAGAGGGGATCATGAAGGTGGGCTTCGAGTCCTTGAGGGACTTCGATTTGGGTCTCGGAGCACCTCCTGTGACCTTCACCCCAGAGGATCACAGGCCCACGAGCATCGCCCAGATCTACATCTACAAGGATGGAAAGTTCCAGCTTCTGGACCGAATAGACTTGAAGAAGCGCTGGCCGGACAAATGGGCCAAGGAGTGGCTCGGCTGGTAGCCCAAATCGAGGAGGTAGCTGGGTGAGTGCCCAAAAACCCATCCTTCAGCTCCACAATATAGAGGTGAAGTATCACGAAGTGATCCTGGTCCTCAAAGGGGTGTCCCTGGAAGTGCCGGAGGGGGGGATAGTGGCCCTTCTGGGGGCCAATGGCGCGGGGAAGAGCACGACCCTCAAGGCGATCTCCGGGCTTCTCAAGCACGAGGAGGGCCGTGTCACAGATGGGGCAATTGAGTTCAGGGGGGAACAGATCCACAGAAAGGATCCGGAAGAGATCGCCAAGATGGGGATCTACCAGATCATCGAGGGAAGAAGGGTCTTCGAACACCTCACGATAGAGGAGAACCTCAGGGTAGGGGGCCACTTGAGGGGCAATAGCCAAAGTCTAAAGGAAAGGCTGGAGATGGTGTACAGCTACTTCCCCAGGCTCAAGGAAAAGAGGAATCTCGTTGCTGGATTCGCAAGTGGAGGCGAGCAGCAGATGACCGTCATAGGAAGGGCATTGATGGCAAGCCCCAAGCTGATGCTTCTCGATGAACCCTCCATGGGACTCGCCCCTCTCCTCATAAAGGAGATCTTCGAGATCATCCAGAGGCTCAATCAGGAGGAACGGATCCCCATACTCCTCGTGGAACAGAATGTGAAACTCGCCCTCACAGTCGCCCCTTATGCCTATGTCATGGAAAATGGAAGGATAGTGATGGATGGTCCCTCGGAGGTTCTGAAGCAGAATCCCGACATAAGGGATTTCTATCTCGGACTCACGGACCTCGGGGAGAGAAAGAGCTTCAGGTCAGTGAAGCATTACAAGAGGCGAAAGAGGTGGCTCACTTAGGCCCATAGGAAAGAAGACTCGAACGGAAAGGAGGAGCCCATGAGACCCATCAAGGTACTTGGCATCGTGGCTCTTTTGGCAATGGGGGCTTTCTTGAGCGGATGCGAGACAATGGAAGTGGCAGGAACCGCTCAGCCAGCAGGTCCAGCCAAACCCCCTGTGGTACAGCTCGACAGGGTGGAAATAAACCACATTCAGCCCTTCTTCATCGCTCCCAGAATAGATTTCAAGGACTGCAACAATCCAGGCAAGGTTGGGGGCTATGGGTACACCAGCACCCTGAGCCTGGCATATGTCTTCAAGATCCAGAACCCCAACCCATTCCCAGTGATGCTGGATGAGCTCACTTTCACTGCGGCCTTCGAGGATTTCGATGTGAACATGCCCACAGTCTATGAGGATCAGTGGATCCCGCCCGGCAAGACAAATGAGCTCAGGGTAGTGGCGGTTCAGGAAGCTCAAGCCACCATAGCAAGCTTGTCGGTGGGTGGAATGGCAGCGGAGAGGATCAAGAAGATGGGAACAAAACAGGCAGATCTGGTAAAGAAATGGTGGGATACAATTGGCGATATGGCCTTTCCCATCCAAGTGAAAAACGGAGTCGCTGTGTTCCAGACCCCGGATGGCAAGACCGTTCAGTCCACATTCCAGGGAGTCTTCCCCCCTCCCAAAAAGTGATGACCCATGGAGGGCGGCTGAGTGAGCCGCCCTCCCCACCCGGACCACCTGAGTCCGAGGGGCTAGCCCCATCGAGTGTGTCTCGGCTCAGGGTAATCTGTTCCCTTCTGACCAGGCTCATCCTTGCTGGGACAATGAAGTCCCACATGGAGGGATTTGCGCTTCCCGATATCCCCCTCGGAGGGAGAAGTACCCCAAGCCCATAACAGGCCCGTATTTCCGTCTGGAACAATCTCCTAGAAGGTGGCGGCGAAATGGCCGGGCCTTGTAGTGGGGCCTTTGAGTAGGTTGGATCTTACTCTTCCTCCGGGTTAGATTGACAAATGGCGTCGCTTCTCTTATAACCCTCTTTGACATGGGAGAGGTCAGATTGAGAGTTCTCCACTCGAGGGAGGAGATCGCCTCAAGGGTCCGGAGCCTTGGAGGGATGATCTCTCGGGACTACAGAGGGACGACTCCTCTTTTAGTGGGGATACTCAAAGGCGCGTTTGTTTTCCTGGCGGATCTCATGAGGTCCCTCGATATCCCTGTGGAGGTGGATTTCGTCAGGGTGGCAAGTTACGGGAGCTCCATGGAGAGTACCGGCACCATATGCCTCACCAAGGACCTGGAGATACCCATCGAGGGAAGGGACGTATTGGTCGTGGAAGATATCGTGGACAGTGGTCGAACCCTCAAATACCTCATGGAGGAATTGGAGAGAAGAGGACCCAAGTCCCTTCGCTGTTGTTGTCTTCTTGACAAGAGGCATAGGAGAGAGGTGGATCTCAAGATCGATTACGTGGGATTCGTCATGGATGAAGGCTTCGTCGTAGGGTATGGCCTCGACTGGGCAGAGGCCTATCGTTACTTGCCAGAGCTCTGCATAGTGGAACAGGGAGAAGGAGTCCCATGATGATAGTCCAGTGTGAGAACTGCAAGGCAAAGTTTCGCTTGGACGAATCCAAAGTGCCCGAGCAGGGAAGAAGGGTTCGATGTTCCAAGTGCAAACACGTATTCATGGTGAGGAGGGATACCCCGGCCGAGCCTCCCAAGGAGGAAGCGGTGAGTCTCACCCCGAAGGAAGGTGAGGGAGTGGAGCCTTCCTGGGCCAGAGAGGAGATGGGGCAGGAAGCGGAGCCGGTTTTCGAGCCTACAGTGAGGATAGATCTAGGGTCCGAGCCGCCTCCCGGCCCGCAACTGGAAGAGCCACCTCAAGGGCAAGAACCCGTTGCTCCAAGCGCTAGGCCCAGAAGAAGGATCCTCGCCCCCTTGCTCACTGCCGGAGCAGTGGTCGCAGCCCTGGCCATGATTGTGGTGGTCCTGGGCAAGCTCGGCTATCTCCCGTTCCTCTTTCCCGAGCCCCAGGAACCTCCCATTTCCAAGCTCACAATAGACCAAGGGCAACTCGAGGGGAAATGGGAGAAGAATGCCCAGATCCCTAGAATATTCGTGATCACGGGCACTGTTCATAACCAGTCCAAGAAACCCAGGTCCTTCATCAAAGTGAGGGGACTGCTCCTGGACAAAAATGGCAAGGTGGTCAAGGAGGTATGGGCTTTCTGCGGAAATCCCATTCCCATCGAGGACCTCAGGACCAAGGCACCCGGCGAGCTCGAGAAGGTGATGCATACTAGGGAGGGTCAAAAGGGTTCCAATAAGATGGTTCCCCCTGGGGGGAAGATCCCCTTCACCCTGATATTCTTCGAGGTTCCCGATGGGGTCGAGGCCTTCGGAGCAGAGGTCACTGAAGCTCAGATCCCTTCCCTTTGAGAGCCCCAGCCAAGATGACCCCGCGGGGAGAAGCCCATGGAGCTACAAGGGAGAATCCAAGCGGCCCTGGGAGGCTGTTTGGCCCTGATGGCCGTCGGTACCCTGGGCTATCATCTCCTGGAGAAATGGGATCTTCTGGATTCCCTGTACATGACCATCATCACCCTCACGACAGTGGGTTACGGAGAGGTCCACCCGATACAGAGGGCCGAGACCCGGATATTCACCATGGCACTCATCTTGTCGGGACTCGGGGTGGTATTCTACACCCTGGGCACCTTGGCCCAGAGCCTAGTGGAAGGGGAGATAAGGGAGTTTATGGAGAGGAAGAAAGTGAGGAAGGCCATCCAATCCCTTTCCCATCATTGCATCATCTGTGGATTCGGGAGAATAGGACAATCCATGGCAGCGGAGCTCTCGAGGGGAAATATGCCTTTCGTGGTAGTGGAGAAGGACCCCCAAAACTATCAGAGAATCTTGGAAAAGGGGTATTTGGCCGTTGCAGGGGATGCCACTTCTGAAGAGACCCTCCTCGAGGCTGGGATCGAGAAAGCCAAGGCCCTCATCTCGGTGGCATCCACAGACGCGGACAATCTCTACATAACCTTGACGGCCAAGGGACTCAACCCCACCCTCACCATCATAGCGAGGGCAGCTGAGGAAGGGGCTGAGCGAAAACTCCTCTGGGCAGGAGCGACAAATGTAGTGTCCCCTTACAAGATGAGCGGCCAAAGGATGGCCAATCTCCTCTTGCGACCAGCGGTCGTGGAGTTCATAGAGTCCTCCCTCTCCGATCCCTCAGTGGATCTCGTGATGGAGGAGGTCCACGTGCCTGAGAAGTCGCATCTCGAGGGCCTGGATTTGGTCTCCTCGGGCCTCAGGCGGGAATTTGGTCTCATAATAATAGCCATAAAGAGGAAAGAGGGCGATCTCTTGATCAACCCTTCCCCCCAGGAGAAGCTCCAGGGAGGGGACACCTTGATAGCCATAGGGAAGAGGGAGAGATTCAGGGCCCTTTCCTCCAAGCTGGGCTCCTAGCTTCCACCATGCCATCCCAGGGCGCTTCCACCCGGGTGTCTCAGGTGCACTGCCCGGGCGAAGGGTCCTCTTCAGGCATAGCTATGAAGGCCCGAGAGAAGGAAGTTCACCCCGAAGTAGGTGAAGAGGGTTGCCGCGAATCCGATCACCGAGAGGACAGCCGCCCTCTTTCCCCTCCAGCCCCTCGAGAGCCTGGCGTGAAGGAAGGCCGCATAAATGAGCCATGTTATGAGGGACCAAGTCTCCTTTGGATCCCAGCTCCAATAAGTTCCCCAGGCCACATCTGCCCAAATGGCCCCGGTTATTATGCCGAGGGAGAGAAACGGAAATCCCGTTGCAATAGCCCTGTAGTTAAGGTGGTCCAGGAGATCCTCCGAGGGCAGCACCTTGGCCATCCTTCCTTCGGGATCCAGCCTCTGCCTCACCATATACAGGAGGCTCACCCCAAAGGAAGCGGCGAAGGCTGCATATCCCAGAAAACACGTTATCACATGGGCAGTGAGCCAGTTGCTCTGCAAGGCTGGCACGAGGGGTCTTATTGTGGTATCGAATAGGAGAGAGCCGAGCCCGAGGCTCAAGAAGGGTATGAATGCCACGAAGGCCCCTATGATTCTGTTTCTGTATCGGAGCTCCAGCAGCAGATAGACACTCGCTGTGGCCCATGCGAACAACACCATGGACTCATACTGGTTGGTCAAGGGTATCCTTCCATGGCCCATCTGGTGAGACTCCATCCATCTGAGAAAAAAGCCCGCCCCATTTCCGGCCCATCCCGCCCACATGATGAGGCTTGCTACCCTTCCCATCCATAGGGATCTCGTGGTGGAAGAGATCACATATGCGAACCACGAAGCCAGATATATCAATGAGATGGCACTGAGCAACTCTGTACTGTCCATGGTCCCTCCTCACCCCCGGGACTTCCTGACTCCCTTTTTCACGAACTCCTCCGCGAGCATCTCCACCTGCCTCTTCGTCCCCTCTATGTCCCTGTTGGAGGAAGCTGCTATCCAACAATGAGTTCCATCTTTTCCAGGCTCCAGTTTGATCCAGATTCTCCTGTGGACTCCCAAGAAGGCCATGGCACATCCCACCATTATGAGGCCACACCCTACCCACACTATCCAGACTCCCGGATCCCTCTTCACCTGAATCCCCGTCCACCTATGTTCCTCCACATGGGATATCTTGAGGCTCCATCCTCCTATGGTGGCCTTGCCGTCCCTTTGGAATACCCAGCCCGCGACAGGGTGACCATCCTGCCTCAAATGAGCGAGGAGCACCGCGGGGCCCCTCCCCTGAAGGTCTGTCTCGTACCTGAGAAACCTGACGACTATTTGGCCCTGGGGGTCTATTGCGGACGTGTCCCCTGGCTCCATGATGATCTTGAGGGGTGGACCAGCTGAGTCCTTCTGGGCCTCGAAGGTCACTCTCGCTGAAATCCCATAGCTTGCCTGATAGAACTGGTATCCCCCAAAGGAGATGGGATGATTCACCCTCAGAGCCCCTTCGAGCTCCCTCCTCCCATCCTTCATGAACACAAGATCGCTCCTGTATTCCCTGGGGGTTCCGTCGGGATACGAGGAGACATGGAACCTCTCGCACTTGACTTGGAAGCCCAGGGGAACCATTTTCCCGCTTCCTCTCTCCTCAACCAGCTCCACGCTTTTCCCTTCGGGAATCTGCACAAACCCCTTGAAGCCGAAGGCAAACCCTATGGTGGCTCCTACGAGGACCCCCAGAACCCCCATGTGGGCGACATACGCCCCCATCCTGCTCCATCTTCCCCCCTGGGAGAGGAGGTGCAATGTCTCACCTATCTTTTCCTGTTTGAACCGGGAGAAAAACCTGGGAGCGCTTCCCCTGAGGGCCTCCACAACCTCCTCGACCCCGGCCTCAAGCTCAAACCTCTTCACCACAGGGAGGGATTTGAGGAGACCATCGGAAAGGGGTCTCTGGGGGGTCCTCAGGGATTTCCAGGTAGCGGGAAGCCTCTGCAAGGAACAAGCCACCAAGTGAACCACGAGGAGCCCCAAGATCCCCATGAACCACAGGCTGTGATAGACATCGGTTAGGCCTACCCACTTGAAGATCCTCGTTGCCACGGACCCATACATCTCCAGGTATTCCTGGAAAGGCCTATTCTGGGGGATCAAGGTCCCCAAAATGGATGCGCCTGCGAGGATCAAGAAAAGGGCCAGGGTGAGCCTCAGGGAGGCAAGCCTGCCCCAGAGGGATTGGGTTTCCGTCTTTCGGGGATGCACTTTCGCTCCTTCACTCATCCAAGATGGCCACGGCCCGGATCCAGCCCGCACTCGCACCCTTGATCTTCACCGGGAAGCAACAGAAGGTGAACCCGAAGGGAGGCAGTAGGTCCAGGTTGCAGAGCTTCTCTATGTGGAGATAGGTCCTCTCTATGCCAGCAAAGTGGGCCTCCCAGATTATGGAGGGATCCCTGGTCTCCTGGAATTCCCTTGCAATGAATGGCAGGGGTCTATCCCAACTCCAGGCATCGGTCCCAACTACCTTGATCCCATGATCCAGGATCCAGAGGGTCGACTCCTTGGTCATTCCGGCGCCTTTCAACATGTACTCGGGCTTTCCCCAGAACTTGTCCGCCCCCGTCATTATGAGGACTATGTCCCCCTCCTGAAGGGCCCGGCCAATCCTCTCGAGGGCCCTTTCCAGATCCTGGACGGTTATCCGTTCCCCGTCTCCTTTTTCCCTGAAGTCCAGAACCACCCCAGGTCCATAGCACCACTCCAATGGTATCTCATCTATGGTCAGTGCCCTCTTCCCTCCCTCCATGGTCGGGTGGTAATGGTAAGGGGCGTCCAGGTGAGTTCCAGAATGTGTCGAGAGCTCGACCTTCTCCACCGCCCAGCCAAGTCCCTTTGGCAGGTCCCTCTCGGTTATGCCGGGAAAGAAGGACTTCATCATCTGGGCCCCGGCCTCATGGTCCATGTAATGGATCTTGGGGATCATGTCCTGAGGATCACTCGGAAGTCCGTCTTCTATGGCAATACTCAAGTCCACGAATTTCTTGGCCATCTGGATGAGCCTCCTTTGGACAGTCTAAAGTGTTCATAAGAGGGGGTCAACTTGTCCTGAAATATCTCTCCTCATCTTCTCAGGACCCTCTTGTCTCCAACCCTCATGGTGACCTTGGTCCTGTCGAAATATTCCAGCAAGGGGATCATGTATTTTCGCGAAAGCCCTGTCATCTCCTTGAACTCGAGGGGCTGGATCTCCCCTCTCTCTTTGAGAAATGCCACGAGTCTCTCCTCCAGGGCCTTGAGTTCCTCTGGCCAAAAGTACATCCCCTCCTTCACCTTCACCAGTTTCCCCTGACGCACGAGAAGCTCCAGCATGTCCCTGGCCTCCTTTTCCCCCAACCCCAAACGCTCCTCAACCTCCTTCTGGGATGGGGGCTGAAGACCTGCCTTCTGGAAAATGTTCTCCATCAACCTGAGCTTCGCCCTTTGTTCCCCTCCCAGTTCCACGGTGTGGCCACTCCATCTCCACTTGTCCCCCTCGAGCACCACCTGACCTCCATCCACGAGTTCTTGCAGGGCTTGGCTGAATACCCTCGGAGAGGGCCTCGAAGGACACCTCGCCCTCAAATCCTCTTTGGGCAAGCCCGCCTCTAGGGGACGGGCCTTGGCATGTTCTTTCAGGGCTTCCAGGATCTCGTGTTTCACCCTCTCGTACGCCTCTTTGTGCACCAAGAGGATCTCTTCCTGTTTAGGCCTACCGCCCCCTGACGGAACATCTATCTCCTTTGCAGCCCCTTTTAAGGTTGCCGAGGAGAGGATCTCTTCCCATGCCCCATCTGCCAGATTGAGCCTCCTCTGGAGGTCTCCCAGGCTGAGGCCCTTTGTGCCAGCCGCCTTTACCATGAGAAGGCTCACCATCTCGGGGTTCCCACTGGCCAGTCCTCTCAAGTGATCCAGCACCTGAGGAGAGTTCCTCTTGTGCTTGGAAGGAAATCCATCGAGGACAATCCCCCCACCTATGGTGTGAGCTGGAGAATAGCTCCTTATGACGAAGGGATCCCCGTGAACCACCACAGTGGGACTTTCCAGCCTGAGCTGAACGTAAGCCTCCTCCCCTGGCTCGAGAACCTCCCTATCCAGTAGAACCACCCTCGCGAGGATCTCTGCCGTGCCAGCATGGAAGCGGACTCTTGCCCTGTTCTTCAGTTTCCAAGGAGCGGAGGGGAGGTACTGGAGATGGGCGTCCACCATGTGAGTCGAGGGCAGAGAACCCGGCGGAATGAGCACATCCCCCCTCTCTATTTCCTCCTTCTCCACCCCCTGGAGGTTCACAGCTGTCCTCATCCCAGCCACTGATTCCTTGACCGGCTGATTGTGGACCTGGAGGCCCCTCACCCTCGTCTGTAATCCCTTGGGCGCCACCTCCACGGAATCCCCCTCCCTTATCTTTCCGGCCATGAGGGTCCCTGTGACGACAGTGCCGAATCCCTTTATGGTGAAGGAGCGGTCAACGGGGAGCCTGAAAAACTTGGCAGGAGGTCTTTCCCTTATTTGCCCAGCGAGGGAGTCAAGGTGCTCAACCAGCTCCTGCAAACCCTCTCTTGTGTGAGCCGAGGTCCTGACCACTGGAGCCCCTTGAAGGAATGTCCCTTTTATGAACTCCCTCACATCCTCTTCCACCAACTGAAGCCACTCTTCTTCCACGAGGTCCACTTTTGTGAGGGCTACAATACCCTTTTGAACCCTGAGGAGCTGGCATATATCCAGATGTTCCCTCGTCTGGGGCATTATCCCTTCGTCCGCTGCTATGACCATGATCACAAGATCCACACCCGTTGCGCCAGCCACCATGGTCTTCACGAACCTCTCGTGGCCCGGGACATCGACTATGGCAGCTATCCTTCCACTCGGGAGTTTGAGGTGGGCGAAGCCAAGCTCTATTGTTATGCCCCTCAGTTTTTCCTCCTTGAGCCTGTCCGTGTTTATGCCTGTGAGGGCCTCGACGAGGGCTGTCTTCCCATGGTCTATATGGCCTGCGGTTCCCACTATTATCTCTCTCATTGAACTCTCCGGACCTCCTCCCCTTCTCTCCCCCAGGAGGCTCAGTCTATCCCCTGGGCCTAATCCCCAGCTCGCGCATCTTCTTGTGGAGGTGACTTCTGTCCAGCCCGATGGCCTCCGCTGTACGGGATATGTTCCAGCCAAACTCCTCCAGTTTCTCCTCTATGAAGGCCTTCTCGAAGGCCTCCCTGGCCTCCTTGAGAGTCTGGGGAAAGGAGGGCGTCTTGGGCTTCTCTCTCGGACCGAACCACACCGGCGGCCTGAGATCCTCTAACTCCACCACATGGGAGCGGGCCAGAATGAGGAGCCTTTCCACGACATTTTTCAGCTCCCTAACGTTCCCCGGCCAGCTATATTCCTCGAAGGCCTTCATGACCTCGGGGGAGAATTTCCTTCTGGGATAGCCCCTGAGTTTCGCGAACTCCTCCACGAACTCCTCCACCAGAAGGGGTATGTCCTCCAGCCTCTCCCTCAAAGGAGGCACGTCTATGGGAATGACATTCAGCCTGTGATAGAGATCCTCCCTGAATCGGCCAGCCCTTATCTCCTCCTCCAGGTTCTTGTTGGTCGCAGCGATGACCCTGACATCGACCTGTATGTACCTGTTGCCCCCCACTCTCTGGAATCTCTGCTCCTGGAGGACACGGAGTATCTTGGCCTGGGTGGAAAGGCTCATATCCCCTATCTCGTCCAGGAAGAGGGTCCCCTGATGTGCGAGGTCGAATTTGCCCCTCCTCATCTGAGTGGCACCTGTGAATGCGCCCTTTTCGTGACCGAAGAGCTCGCTCTCTATGAGTTCTTCCGGAATTGCCGCACAGTTCACCTCCACAAATGGTCCCTGAGATCTCTTGCTCTGTTTGTATATGGCCCTGGCCACTACCTCCTTCCCCGTCCCGTTTTCTCCATGGATGAGCACGAAGCTCGATGTAGGGGCTATGATCCTCACCTGCTCCTTGAGTCTTTGGATGGCTGGGCTCGTTCCCGTTATCTCGTCCCTTGGCCTCACCTGCTGTCTCAGCCTGCGATTTTCCTCCTCGAGGAAGGAGTAATTGAGGGCATTCCTCAAGGTCAGAAGCACTTTGTCCAGGGAGAGGGGTTTCTCCACGAAATCGTAAGCTCCGAGCTTCGTTGCCCGAACCGCTAGATCGATGGAACCGTGGCCAGAGATCATCACGACAGGCAACATGGGCCATCCCCTTCGGATCTCTTCCAGGACCACCATCCCATCCTTCCCTGGCATCCATATGTCCAGAAGGACCAGATCCGGACTCTCCTCCTCCATCAAAGAGAGGGCCTTGTCCCCATCTTCCGCGAGGATTACCCGGTAGCCCTCGTCTTCAAGGACGCCTTTGAGGGATCTCCTTATTCCCTCCTCATCGTCCACAACGAGGATTGTGGCGCTATCGTTTCTCACGACCATCCTCCCAGACCCTCCCCTCTTCACCCAGAAGAGAGTCCCTTACAAGGGCAGTTCCACCACGAACCGAGTCCCTTTGGGTTCATTGTCCACAACTCGAATGTAGCCTCCATGGTCCGAGACTATCGACCTCACTATTGTGAGGCCCAAGCCCATTCCACCCTCTTTTGTGGAGAAATAGGGCTCGAAGAGCTTGGACTTGCTCGAGGGAGGGATCCCCGGACCGTTGTCCGCAACCTCCAAGCGAACCACCCTGAGGGCCTTGTTGAATGCGGTCCTCAGTTGTATCTTCCCACCATCCGGAGGGAGAATAGCTATGGCATTGGTGATCAAGTTTATTAGGACCCTCTGCATCTGCTCCTTGTCCGCTGGAACCTTCGGAAGGTCCGAAGCCAGGTCCATTTCCATCTCCACCTGGGGGTGGCTCTCCTTGTAAAGGGCAACCACTTCCCTGACTATCTGATTTATGTTTTGGGGATTCTTCTGAGGTTCGGGCATTCTGGCAAATCTCTGAAACTCGTTGACCATCTCCTGGAGGTGATCCACTTGCTCTATTATGGTCCGAGTGCATTCATCCAGGACACCCCCTTGGGCCTCCAGAAGCTCGGGATGCCTTTTGCGGATCCTCTCAGCCGAGAGCTTTATGGGGGTCAGGGGATTTTTTATCTCGTGAGCCACCCTTCGGGCAACTTCCTTCCATGCGAGAACCTTTTGGGCCTTGACCACATCGGTGAGGTCGTCCATCACCACCACGGTGCCCAGGGTCCCTGCCCCTTCCTCCCTCAGCCCGCTGACCAGGACCCTGAACGGTATCAGCCCTCCCTCTACATGGAGGTGGGTTTCCAATTGGACAGCCCCGGATCTTGTCCTCCTCAGCTCCTCCATCAGAGACCGCACAACCCCCAAGGTCTCCTCAGGCAGGACCTCGTCGATGGGGCGACCCACGGCCTCTTTGGGGTCCTTCTTGAGGATTCTCCTGGCCGCACTATTGGCCATTACCACCCTCTCTTCCTGGTCCAGCGAGATGACACCGGAGCCTATGTTCCCCAAAATGGCCTCCATGTATTTGCGCCTTTTCTCGGATTCGGCACTGGCCTGCTCCAACTCTTTCTTGGAGATCTCCAGGGCGCTGTAGCTCTTCTTGAGCTCCTCGGCCATCTGATTGAAGGATTCGACCAGGGCCCCGATCTCGTCTCTCGAGTTTCCCTCCAGGCGGAAGTCCAGCCTTCCCTTGGCCACTTCTTTGGTCTTCTCGGCAACTTCCTGCAAGGGAACTGTGATCTGTTTGGCCAGGTAGAAGCCGAACCATGTGGAGAGGAACACAATCACCAAAAGCACCACCGTGAGAATCACGTAGTAGTTCAGCTCTATGAGCCCCTTTCGGCTGGTGAGCTCCTTGTACTGCTCGTGGGTCTGGGATATGATTTGCATCGGCTCTTCCAGCTCTCTCGGGATGAGAAGACTGGCTACCACTGCTCCTCTGATGTCCTTGGGGTCGTAACCCCTGTAGAGGGGCACAACTCCCTCGACCAGTTGCCCCATGTCGCAGGGTCTCTCTCCCCACCATTCCTCGCCCCTCAGGATTTTTCTCAAGGGAATCTTCCCCTTGTCTCTCAGAAGGGAGGAATCACCTACCAATGCCTTGGAGACCGCAACGCCCAAAGCCTCTCCCCTTGGGGAATAAACCGTGATCATGTCGATTTGGAGGTCCCTTCTCCTCTCCTCGAGGTGAGCCCTGAGGTCCGATCCTTCTTCCAGAAGATCTTCCTTTGAGGCAAGCCATCTCGCCACATTTCTCGCCAGCGAGATGGCCTCTCGGGCCTTGGTGTTCCTTATTATCTCAGTGAGCTCCCTGGACATCCCCAGGGACTGCTGGATCTGGTTGTTGAGCCAGAGATCCGTGCTCTTTCCAATGTAAGATATGGCCACAACGAAGAGCCCGACAGCAGGGATCACCGAAAACCCCACAAAGGCCGCTACAAACTTGGTCCTCAGCTTGGCGCCGAAGATGCCCCTCTTTCTCTCGAAGAGTAATTTGACCACGTTTCGGACAACCAGGAATAAGAGGAGCAGCACCAAGATGATGTTGAGGAACAGGAGGCCGAAGACGAGGATATTGCTAGCGAGGGAGACCAAGGTCGACGGACCAGACAGGTAAACGCTCAAGGCCGTGCTCCCCACAAGGCCCAAGGCCACTGCGGCCATTATGTAGCGTTCTCGTCTTCTCCTTCTCTGCTCGGCCCACTCGGGCGGTGGGGAAGGATTGCCTTTCATGGCGTCTCGACAGGTCCTAACACTGGTTCCTGGTGCCCCAATCCCGTGAAAAAATGGAAAGGAACCCTTCTTACTCTACCATTTGCATCTTTCAGCCATTGTAAGGCAAGGCTTTTCAGGCAAGCAAGGCTCGATTGCCCATCGAGGAGGAACGATCTTGAAAGGAGGGAGACTCCGCAACCCCTTGGCCCATACCCAGGCTTCCCGAGACCACTTTCCACCCATCTGTGGCCTCTATGAGATGTGAGAGAAGCTTGCGATTCAAACTGTGGCCAGATCTGTGAGCCACAAGATGGCCTCTCAGTCTCAAACCCAGCAGAGACAAGTCTCCCAGGCAATCGAGGATCTTGTGACGCACGAACTCGTCCGAGTACCTGAGACCTCCCGGATTCAGGACCCCTGTGTCGTCGAGGACAATGGCATTTTCCAAGGATCCCCCCAGAGCGTAACCC
>JAPWUY010000107.1 GCA_028275295.1 Thermodesulfobacteriota bacterium
CTCCATGAGCTTGATGTTAGAGGTGCGTGGCATAGATGTGTTTTACGGCGAGTTCCAGGCCCTCTTTGACCTCAGCTTGGAGGTGAGGACCGGGGAGACGGTCATTGTGGTGGGCCCAAACGGTGCCGGAAAGACCACATTGCTCCGTTGCATAAGCGGGCTCCAACCTGCCAGCAAGGGCTCGATCACGTTCTTGGACCAGCCAATCCATCGACTCCCTGCTCACAGGATAGTGGAGTTGGGCCTCGTCCACGTTCCCGAGGGCGGAAGGGTGTTTCCCAATTTGAGCGTGATGGAGAATCTCAAGATCGGCTCCTATGTGAGGGGAGCCAGGAAGGAATTCCGGAAGAAGCTCGAGGAAATATACGAGCTTTTCCCTCGACTGGCGGAGAGACGAACTCAGTTGGCCGATACCCTCAGTGGGGGAGAGAGACAAATGCTCGCCATAGCAAGGAGCCTGATGTCGAAGCCAAAATTGATAATGCTCGATGAGCCATCATCCGGGTTGGCACCGATGATTGTTACCTTGCTTTTCGAGTTCGTGGCGAGGATCAGATCCCAGGGATATTCAATTCTCATGGTGGAGCAGAACGTGCGAAAGGCGCTCTCTTTGTCCGATAGGGCATATCTGGTGGAGTCTGGCAGAATAGCCCTTCAAGGGACTCGAGAGGAGTTTTCTCGGGAGTCTTACATAAGAAAGGCTTACTTGGGGCTTTGAGCAATGGAGATCGTTTTCCTCAATGCTTTGGCAAATGGGATCCTTTTGGGTGGAGTCTTGGCACTTCTTGCCTTCGGGCTGAACCTAATTTTTGGAGTGGTCAAGGTGATCCATATGGCCTATGGCCAGTGCGTGATGTTGGGGATGTACGTTATCTACACGTTGAAAGTGATCTATGGGGTCCCACTGCTTGTAGCCTCGGCCGTGTCGGTGGTAATCATGGGGGTCTGGGGGACCTTACTGCATCTTTTGGTGATAAGGCCCCTTCTGGGGGCGGAGAGGCTGAACCAGCTCCTGGCGCTTGCGGGTTTGATAGTGGTTTTCGAGAATCTCGCTCACGTGATTTGGGGAGCGGACCTGCGAGGAGTAAGGGTGGATTTGCCCATTGTGAGTCTCGGCAATGTGTTTCTCAAGACATCGAATCTTCTCGCCTTTGGAGGGGCTCTGGTGGTACTGGGGATCCTTTACGGAGTCCTTCATAAGACGTACGTGGGCTTGGCGATAAGGGCCGTGGCTCAAGACAGGGAATGTGCCACTTTGATGGGAATAAATCCAGGCCGAATTTATCTGCTCACCCTGACCATCGGGGGCGCCTTGACCGGCCTCATAGCTGCCTTTTTCTCCCCCATTTACTCGGTGCACCCGCACTTCGGGGGAAGTTTCACCCTCATGGCCTTCATAATAGTTGTCTTGGGCGGGATGGGTAATTTGGCTGGCGGTTTTATAGGGGCTTTCATAATAGGCGTTGTGACCTCCTTTGCTGCTGTCATCACGTCGACGGAGGTGGCTGAGATAGTGGCTCTGACAATCTTCATCCTGGTCGTTCTGGTTCGTCCTCAGGGCCTCCTCGGCGCGAGAAGAGCGAGGTAGAGGGTCCACTCGGAGAGGTGGAAGGGGGTTAAGCATTTGAAAGCCGTGGCCAAGATAATTCTCCTCGGACTGGTAATAGGCTTCCCTTTGGTCGGGGTCTCGCCATATTTGCTCCACGTGGCAACCCTGATCTTCATTTGGGCCTTCATAGCCACTGGATGGTCCTATATGGGGAGATTTGGACTTGTCTCCTTAGGACACGGGGCCTTCATAGGGATAGGGGCCTATACGGCTGGTCTCCTTTTCAATCACTTTTCCCTTTCTCCCTGGGCGGGGATGATTGTGGGGGGAATCTTGGCAGGAGTGATGGCACTGATTATAGGATGGGCTTGTTTTCGCTTCGGAGTGATGGGAGATTATTTCGCCCTCCTCACCTTGGCCCTGGGGGAGATAGTATCGTTGGTTCTCGTTGCTTTCAGGGACTACACGGGAGGCTCCCTTGGATTCACCTTGAAGAGAGTGGGCTCGTCATGGTTCTACCTCCAGTTCGAGGACAAGGCTTACTTCTATTACATCGCCTTGTCATTTCTACTTGCAGCCCTTTTTCTTTGGCGGTGCATTGACCGTTCCAGGATGCAGAAAGCGCTGAGGGCCATTGGTGAGGACGAGATAGCGGCGGCGACCTTGGGAGTGAGGATAGTGAAGTACAAACTCAGGGTAACCATAATGAGTGCCTTTGTGGCAGCCATTGGAGGGGTCCTTTACGCCCAATATGTCACGTATCTCAATCCTCATACTTTGGCAGGTGTGGGGCCCTCCCTCGACATCGCTTTCAAAGCCATTCTGGGGGGCATGTACAGCCTTTGGGGCCCAACGGTGGGAACCACGATCATAGTGGTCCTCGAGGAATATATACGTGTGAACTACGGGGCAAAATATGTGGGCATCTCCCAGATAGCCTATGGCGTGGCGCTCGTCCTTCTCATAATCTTCATGCCCAAAGGAATCTTCGGGACAATGGAGGAGAAAATAAGAAGGGTCCTTTCCGGAAGATCGAGGTCGAGGGACCCAGGACAAAAGCATTGATTTGTGGCGAAGGCAGGCTTGGAATTAGCGAGTTTGAGGAAGAATCGAAGAAAGGAGGTTTCCCATGGCTCAGGTGATATCAGATAGGCTCCATGTGTTCTATTGCCCCCACAGGGTCATCTTCGGTCTCAATTCCTCGAGGAGTGTCGGGAGTGAGGTTCGGGCCATTGGGGGAAATAAGCCCCTTGTGGTCACAGATCCCGGAGTTGTTCAGGCGGGTCTTCTCGAGCCAGTGAGAAAGAGCCTGCAAGAGGCCTCCATTCCCTTTGTGGTCTTCGATAAGGTGGAGCCAGAACCTCCCGCCAGATTGGTGGATCAGGGGACCGAAGTATTCCGGGAAAACGGCTGCGACTCGGTCATAGGCCTCGGAGGTGGTAGCTCCCTCGATGTGGCCAAGGGAATATCCATAATGGCCACAAACGAGGGGAAGGTGTTGGATTATTGCGGGGTGGACCTGGTCAAGAGAAGGGGTGTGCCCAAGATACTCATCCCCACAACTGCAGGAACTGGAAGCGAGATAACCAGAGTATTCGTGATAACTGACGAGGCCGAAAACACGAAGAAGGTCGTTTTCAGCCCCTATGTCTTGGCAGAGCTAGCCATAGTGGATCCCCTTCTCACCCTTTCCATGCCTCCCAAAGTGACCGCTGACACAGGCCTGGATGCCCTTGTCCATGCCATAGAGACCTATGTCTCGGCAGGGGCAACTCCCTTCTCGGACATCCTGGCTGAGAAGGCCATAGAGTGGATAGCAAGATACCTGCCCATCGCTTGGTCCAAAGGCTCCAATTTGGAGGCCAGGTACTACATGTCGCTGGCTTCGACAGTGGCGGGTATGGCATTTGGAAGTGGAGGACTCGGGGCAGTTCACGGCTTATGTTATCCCCTCGGGACCGAGTACCATATGTCCCACGGAAGGTCCAATGGCATAATGCTTCCCCATGTGATGCGGTTCAATCTCCCTGGAAACCCGGAAAAATTCGCGAGGATAGCTCAACTGATGGGATGTTGCACAGAGGGCCTCAGCCTCATGGAAGCTGCCCAAAAGGCGGTGGAGGCTGTGGAGAAGCTCCTCGAGTCCATCGAGGTGTCGTATCGGCTGAGGGACTATGGGATTCCCGAAAGCGACCTTCCCAAGCTAGTGGAGGGGGGAATGAAACAGTCGAGACTATTCGTTCCCAACCCCAGGGATCTCACGGAGGACGACGTGAGAAGAATTTACAGGGAGGCGTTCTGATGGGGACCACCTATGAACTTTTCTCTCTCACAGGAAAGGTGGGGCTGGTCACAGGTGGTGGGAGGGGACTTGGCCTCGGGATCTCCAAGGCCCTGGCCGGCGCAGGGGCTGATCTGGTTCTTGTGGCAAGAAGCAGTTCGGAACTCGAGGCCGCAAAAAAGACGATCGAGGAAGAGACAGGTAGGCAGGTTTTGGCCCTCCCAGCCGACATTTCAAGCTTGGATCACATAGAGAGGATTGTCGCGGAAGCAATTCGCAGATTCGGAAAGGTGGACATTCTCGTCAACAATGCGGGGATCAACGTGAGAAAGCCTTTTGTGGAGATGACACAGGAGGACTTCGATTCCGTTATGGGAGTGAACCTCAAGGGGGCTTTCTTCCTCACCCAAGCCATCGTGCGCCACATGATAAAAAGGGGAGAGGGGGGAAAGATCATAAACATCGCCTCCCTCACAAGCCAGATCGGGATAAAGAACATCTCCGTGTACGGAGCGAGCAAGGGGGGAATATATTCCCTAACCAAGGCCCTAGCTGTGGAGTTGGCCCCTCATGGAATAAGGGTCAATGCCATTGCGCCAGGCTACTTCAGGACGCCCCTCACAGAACCCCTTTTCCAGGATCCTGTCCGCTCCGAGTGGATCCACTCCCGGATCCCCTTGGGAAGACCTGGTATTCCAGAAGATCTGGCTGGGACAGCGGTCTTCCTGGCTTCCAGGGCCTCAGATTACCTCACAGGCGCTGTCCTCTTTGTTGACGGGGGATGGATGGCGGGATGAGACTCCTCTTCAAGGGGCCTTCAATGATAGAGCTGAGGAAAATGGCCAAGGCGTGGGGAAATGTCCGCCTCGTGGAGGCTGAGGATCCTGGGCCTGACCCCGAAGAGATGGTCCAGGTGGAAATTCTCGAAAAAAGCTCCCCCGGACCTGGATCTAGTGACATATGGGGAGATAGAATTACGAGGGTCATTTGGCCACAGTGGGGCCTCTTGGGAGAAAGCCATTGGGCTTTTGGGGGATGGAAAAGGTAAAGCTTAGGCCATTTATCTCAGGGATACGTGAATTGGGACAGTGGCAGAAAGGCTTTCTCTATATGGGAGAGGCGAGAGGGGGTCAATTTCCTCTTGGGGCCCCCTCAGCCCATGAAAACCTCAAGAATCGACTCCTTTGAGGGGCCTCAAGTAGAATCTCGGAGGTCCCAAGGAAAAACGGCATTCAACTCTGGCGAGCCAGAGGGTCTTCGAGATGGGAGGTGAGGAGGATGAAGTCTGTGAGGATGATAGAGAGGACTCGATCGGGCTACTCCTATCCTCTTCTGATCAAGAACCTACTCTATTCCGGTGTCCTCTATTTTCCCGACCACGAGATCGTCTACCGGGACCTTCTCCGCTACACTTATAGGGATTTCGTAGTGAGGGTGAACAGGCTGGCCTCTGCCCTCACGGAATTGGGCGTTGGGCCTGGGGATACGGTGGCTGTCCTGGATTGGGATTCCCATCGGTATCTGGAGTGCTTCTTCGCCGTGCCCATGATGGGTGCTGTGCTCCACACTGTGAATGTGCGCCTCTCCCCCGAACAGATCCTCTACACCATGAATCACGCCGAGGATACCATCGTTTTGGTCAATGAGGACTTCGTGGAGATGCTCGAGGGGATCGCTTCCGAGCTCAGGACCGTGAAGGCGTATGTGCTTCTCAGTGATGGCTCCAAGAAGATCAAGGGCAGGTTGCCCATAGTCGGGGAGTACGAGGATCTTCTGGCCAAGGCAAGTCCGGATTTTCAATTTGAGGACTTCTCCGAGGATGCTCAGGCAACGGTCTTCTATACCACAGGCACAACTGGAGACCCAAAGGGCGTCTACTACAGCCACAGGCAACTTGTTCTCCACACTCTGGGACAGGCCTCTTTGGGAAGCATGGCCCTACAAGCTCCATTTCACTGGGGAGACGTTTACATGCCAATCACTCCCATGTTCCATGTGCACGCATGGGGGTTCCCCTACATGGCAACGATGATAGGCGCCAAACAGGTCTATCCAGGCCGCTATGAGCCCGAAATGCTCCTCAAGCTCATAGAGAAGGAGGGGGTCACGTACTCCCACTGCGTTCCAACGATCCTCCACATGCTCCTCGAGCATCCCTTGGCATCCAAGATAGATCTGAGCAAGTGGAAGGTCGTGATCGGGGGAGCAGCTTATCCGAGAGGGCTTGCCAGGAAAGCTCTCCAGATGGGGATAAATACCTGGGCAGGATACGGAATGTCCGAGACCTGTCCAGTCCTCACAACAGCCCTTCTCAAGCCCCACATGCTAGATTGGGACATGGAAAGACAACTGGAGTTCAGGATAAAGACTGGGATCCCTCTCCCCTTGGTGCACCTGAGGATAGCTGACGAGAGCGGAAACCCCTTGCCCCGGGATGGCAGAAGCTCTGGCGAGATAGTGGTGAGAGCTCCATGGCTCACCCAGGGCTATCTCAAAGATCCCCAAAGATCAGAGGAGCTTTGGAGAGGTGGATGGCTCCACACAGGCGATATAGCCTTCCAGGACGAGGAAGGATATGTGAAGATAACCGACAGGCTAAAGGACGTGATCAAAACAGGGGGCGAATGGATTTCCTCCCTGGAGCTGGAAAGTCTTATAAGCCAGCACGAGGCTGTATCCGAGGTCGCGGTGATAGGTCAGCCCCATGAGAAGTGGGGCGAGAGGCCAGTGGCCCTCGTGGTATTGAGGGAAGGGGCAAAACAAGAGGAAACGGAGA
>JAPWUY010000108.1 GCA_028275295.1 Thermodesulfobacteriota bacterium
GGAGGGGCGGGCTCCGCACGCCCGCGAAGGAGGCATCGCCTTCACCGACGCGTATCACCGTTAGGCCACCGGCCCATGGTCATCGGACCGGGTGGGAAAGGAATGCCTCGGCATTCGTATGGCCGTACCGTCCGGGCGCGGAGACCGCGCCCCTCCGAGAAAATCCGCCTCCGCGTTATGGCAGGGTTTTCCCCGTGCGGCCATCCGCGCTGGGCTAGCCCCCCCCGGAGGGGCGGGCTCCGCACGCCCGCAAGGAATGCCTCGGTTCAGCCCCGGCATCTCCACCTACTGGCCTCGGCCAATGACAACCGTTCGAGCAAAACCAAATTTCCTTGGCACTCGCAGGGCATAGCGAAGGGGCGCAATGTCTGAAATCCACCCGATATTCCGTATTTCCGGGATCTAGGTCGGAAGCCCTCTTCCCAAAGCTGGCCCCTTGGATCGGGAAGGTAGACTCCCCCCCATCGCTTTCCACCAAAAACCTTGCTAAGGGGAAAATCGGGAAGTAGAATTGCCTCACACTCTGAAGAGGCCATAGATATTGGCTTTTCGTCCTTGGATTTTGAGGGGGAGAAGGGGGCCAAGGATGGTCCTCTTTCCCTGGACCTTGAAGGGAGGGATCTTAGAGTTCCGAGCCTTTGAGGGAGGGAGCCGAGGGTCCGAGGGTCTCGGTTTTGGAAATGGCTGAGGACATACTCTCTCCAATCTTCCCTCAGGGGAGGGCATTTCTTTTTGGTTCGCAAACCTCGTGTTGGGAGGGGTGCCATGCCTAGGAAAGTAGCCATCGTCTCTGTGGCCCAAATTGGCGGGGCTGACTCCAAGGAGAATTTTTACGACCAGGCCTATCGGGTAGTCAAGGAGGCCTTGGACAAGGCCGGGATTTCCAGGGAGAAGGTTGGGTGTGTTGTGACAGCAGCTTCGGACATCTTCCATGGAGGGATTTCCTGTGCCAATGCGTACCACTGGGATCCTGCAGGTGCCGTTCTAAGAAATGGATCCAGGCAGGATGCAGAGTCCCTTTTCGCTTTGGTTTACGGAGCAATGAGGATCATGTCAGGACATTACGACACTGCCCTTGTAGTGGGGCTGTGCAAAGGATCCGAAAACCCTGAAAACGACACCTGCACCCTCATGTTTTCGGATCCCTTCTATTTCCGGCCCCTTGGACTGAATGAGACAATGGCTGCTGCCTTGCAGATGAGGCTCTTTATGGACCATTACGGGATAACAAGGGAGCAGTGTGCCAAGGTGGCGGTGAAGAATCTCAGAAACGCTCTGGGAAATCCATATGCTCACAGAAAAGGCATCTATTCCGCCGAGGAGATCCTCGCATCCAGGCCCGTGGTAGAACCCCTCACCGAGCTCGAGTGTGCCCCGAAATCAGAAGGGATGGCGGCTTTGGTTTTGGCCTCGGAGGAGATGGCGAGAAAACTCACCGATAGACCGGTTTGGATCGAAGGTTTTGGCACCTCCCTCGACGCCTACTGGATCGGCGATAGGGATCTCCTCCAAGGTCAACTGACAAATGCGGCCAAGAGGGCCTACGAAATGGCCGGCATAACGGCCCCTTCGGAGCAAATCCACTTAGCAGAGATCACAGAACCGTATGCCTTCCAGGAGCTTCTCTGGTACGAACAGCTCGGGTTTTGTGGACCTGGCCAAGGGGGCAAGCTCATTGACCAGGGGGTGACGGAAAAGGGGGGCCTCCTTCCTGTCAATCCTTCCGGGGGAACATTAGCCTGGAATCCATACGTGTCCCGGGGATTGCACCGGGCCATAGAGGCATTTCTTCAGATTCGCGAGGAAGCAGGTGAGAGACAAGTCCACAGGGAAGTGAAGACAGCACTGGTTCACGGCACCCACGGATTTGCTGGTCAGTGCCACACCGTTGTCATCCTCGGTTCATAGGAGGTGGTCCATGGCAAGAGCAGTGGCTGTCGTGGGAGTTGGACAGACTCACCACGGGAGGAGAATGGACGTTTCCTATCCCGATTTGGTCAGGGAGGCGGTGGTGAGGGTATTCGAGGATACGGGCCTTTCCCCCAAGGATGTGGATGGAGTGGTCTCAGGGACCATGCCCTCCATGATGGAGGGGGTAGCCCTCACCCATTTGTACTTTGCAGAGGCGATGCAGGCGGTGGGGAAGCCCATCCTCAAGACAGAGACCTGTGGTTCCACGGGTGTATCCATCGCACACACTGCTTTCTACTGGGTCGCCTCAGGTATGGCCGAAGTTGTTCTAGCTGTGGGCCACGAGAAGATGTACGAGGGTGACAGCCAGGCGACCATGACCACGGTTTTGGATCCCTTTTACCAGCGATATTTCCTAGCAGGGGCTCCAGGGGTATTCTCAATGCAGTCGCAGCTCTGGGCCACGAGATACAAGATCCCACAGGACAAGATAAGGGACGCTGCGGCCTTCATATCAGTCACCCACCACCAGAGTGCCTTTGACAACCCTTACGCTCACATAAAGATGAAGGTGACCATGGAGGATGTGAAGAACTCCCGGATAATCGTTTACCCTATCAGACTCCTGGATGTATGCCCCAATTCCGACGGCGCTTGTGCCGTGATCTTTGCATCGGAAAAGGTGGCCAAGAGATTGGGACGGAAGGTAGCCTGGGTGAAAGGTGTGGGCTACAGGGGCGATGAGCAGTTTTTCGGGGATAGCGACAAGGTCGTCTGGCAGAGCGCCATCGAGGCAGCAAAACAAGCCTATGACCAGGCAGGGATAAAAGACCCTTTGAAGGAACTGGACGTTGCGGAGGTATACAATCCCTTCACGTATCAGGAAATGATCTTTTACGAGTGCTTCGGTTTTTGCGAGTTTGGCAAGGCTCCAGATCTCGTTCTGAGGGGCATCTTCTCCAGAGAAGGGGAGTTGCCCGTGTGCCCCTCAGGTGGCGTGCTCTGCACCAATCCCATCGGTGCAACGGGGCTCATCCGCGTGGCTGAAGCTGCAATGCAGGTCACGGGTCGGGCTGGCGAGCACCAGGTTCCGGGTGCCAAGCTGGCCCTCGCCCATGCTATGGGCGGGATAGATCAGTTCAATGGGGTCATGATCTTGGGCTCGGAGCTTTGATTCCAGAGGGAGGTGAATCTCATGGCAAGGGAATACAGGACGCTCAAGACAGAGGTCAGACTCCCCTACGAGGTCGCGTATGGAGCCACATGGACGAGATTCTTCGAGGGGCTGAAGGATAAGAAGATCTACGGCACAAGATGCAAGGAGTGCAAAAGGGTCCTCGTGCCGGCCCGATCCTTCTGCCCACGGTGTTTTGTGACTACAGATGAGTGGGTGGAGGTAAAGGAGGAAGGGACCCTGGTGGCATGGTGTTACACCAATTACCGGTATTTCGGGATGCCAATAGAGCCTCCCTTTGTGACAGGGCTCATAAGGCTCGATGGCACAGATGTCAACTTCCTCCATTTGATAGGAGGATTCGACCTGAGCAACTTTGAAGAGGTATCCAAGACCCTGAGAAATGGTATCAAGGTCAAGGCGGTCTGGAGCGAAGAGCGAAGAGGCCATATCCTGGATATAAGATACTTCGAGCCCGTATGAGAAGATGGAGCTTGAACTCGTTCGTGAAGGGGAGTTCCCGAAACTCCCTGGGAAGGATGCCCCTCTCCTCGCATGAGTAGCCCGCATTGTCCAGGATGGGCGGATGATGCGGGCTACCCTAGTGAAAGCCCCGGAAAATCCGTTCCACAACAAAAAACCGCCTGGTTCTCCGTTTCGGGTTCGGTTTTCCTTTGAGCGCTAATATGGGGAACATGAGGAAGCGCGGCAAGGTTTGGGAGCTTTAGTCCCAAAAGTGAGAGGCCAGAGATGGGAATCCACACGGATGAGGCTTTGAGCGCATCCGGGGAAATCGGTAGAATGGATATTGGAGGATAAACGAGTCCCATGTTGATTCAAGAATTGCCGGAGAAGCTAGTTATCCAGGAAGAACCTGGCTGGACATACGGGTTAGGGGGAGTTCTTGTCGTTGTGGGCGTCATGGTCCTCGCTGCAGCGCTAGGGGTCTTCAGCGGTATGAAATGGAACGAGAGCTGGCTCAAGGAGTTCAGCTTCTGGGCCTCTTTGGTGGCCATTTCCATCGGGGTCTTTCTCGTTTTGACTAACAGGGCTTGGCTTTTGGAACTGGATCGGATGGAGCAGAAGGTGACCCTCAGGAGGGCGAACCCCATTTCCTTTGCCAAGGCGGAGTTCACCTTCGGGGAAGTGGAAGGAGCTAGGATCCTTCCCGCCCCTGGCCAGAAGGCAGGAGCCGTCCTCGAGGTCCTCGCATCGGTGGAGTCCCCTCAGAGGGTCATCTATAGGTTCGTGGGAGATGAAGCCAGCTGCGCTAGGGCCAAGGAGAAGATAGAGAGGGTCCTCAAGGAGCCTCGCCCCGAGACTCCCCATTGGGACATGAAGGCCAGGATGCGAATGTAGCCTCCATGAACATAATCTCAGCAAGTAGAAGGACAGACATACCAGCCCTTTACACCGACTGGTTCTTGAGGAGGATAGAGGAGGGCTTCGTGGCATATCCCAATCCTTTTTCCGGGACCATCCATACGGTCTCCCTCGCCCCGGAGGACGTGCATTCCATCGTTTTCTGGTCCAAACATTATCGTCCCCTTCTCCCCCATCTCGAATACCTCCAGAGAAAGGGATTCTGCATGTTCTTCCATTACACTATAAATGGGCTTCCCAGGTGTCTCGAGCCTTCTTCTCCCCCATGGGAGCTATCAGTGAGGATCTTCAAAGAGCTCTCTCACCGCACAAGCTCGAGGCATGTGGCCTGGCGCTTCGATCCAATAGTCATCACAGAGGAGCTCGACTCCAAGTGGTACATTCGGCAATTCACTTCAATAGGGAGCAGGCTCATGGGCTCAACCGAGAGGTGCTACATAAGCTTCGTTCACCTCTACGGTAAGACAAAGAGGAATCTCAACCGCTTGGGGGTTAGGTTCAGGGAGCCCAGCTTGGAGGAGAAGTTGGAATTATCATTGGAGCTCGAGAGGATTGCTCGGGGCTTCGGCATGGAGCTTCTGGCTTGCTGCCAGCCAGATCTCGTGACAAAAGGGATAAAAATGGGCCGATGCGTCGACGGGGAGCTCCTCTCAGAACTTTTTCCCGAAAGAACCCCGATCCTGGAGCATAGACCAACAAGACCGGGTTGTGGCTGCACGGCAAGCAGAGATATCGGGATGTACGACACCTGCTCCCTAGGTTGCACCTATTGCTACGCAAACCAGTCCAGGACCTTGGCCCACGTACGGAGAGAAAGACACGACCCCTCTTGTCAAATGCTCCTTCCCGCCCCATAGGGAATCGGATCCAATGACTCTTAGGAGAAGTTCGAGGGATATGGAGGAGCTGGGCCTTGACCTCTCGGTTCTCCCTGGACCCGAACCACACAGTCAAGTTATATTCGGGGTGGGTTAGAGAAGAGAGAGGCCGAGATGGGGAAAATTCGCCGGATTCTTTCGAGGGCCTTCCTGACCCCCCTTTGGGACTGGATCCAAGTTGAGGTCACGACCCGATGCAATGCCTCTTGCCTTTATTGTCCCAGGACAGTTTATGGGAGGAAGTGGCCCCAAAGGGACCTTCCCCTTCGAGTATTTGAGAGGCTCCTCGCCGACCTTCCCCGTTGCCAGCATGTCCACCTTCAGGGTTGGGGCGAACCTTTTTTGCACCCCGAGCTTTTTGTCATGGTGAAAATGGTCAAGGAGGCTGGGTGTCGGGTGGGCACCACAACCAACGGAACCCTTATGGACAAAGAGCTATCCAGGAAGGTCGTGGAGGCAGGTTTCGATGTGGTGGCTTTTTCCCTTGCGGGCACAGGGCCTCTCAATGACAGGATCAGAAAGGGAGCCCCCGCACGCAAGGTCATGGATGGGATCAGGAATCTCGGCCGGGCAAGAGGCAACTCGCCCCTTCCCGAAATCCACATAGCTTACATGCTTCTCACCTCTTCCTTGGAGGAGATCCGGGGGCTTCCCCAGCTTCTTCGGGGCGCCCAGGTGAGCCAGGTGGTGGTGAGCACCCTGGATTTCATTCCCCATAGCGACCTCGAGAAAGAGATGGTTCAGGCAGAAGAAGAAGGGGTCCTCTCTCTCCTAGAGGAAGTGAGTTCAGAGCTCGATTCTCAAGGGGTGCAATTGCACCACTGGCTTGGTGCATCCCGGAACATCCCGTGGCCCTGCACCGAAAACGTCTTGAGAGCTGTCGTGATAGGGGCGGATGGCAAGGTGAGCCCCTGTGTTTACACAAATATCTATGCCGATGAAGGGAAGGAGTGGAGAGGAGGGAGGGAGAAATCCCTAGAGAGGGTCTCTTTCGGCAATCTCGAGGAGAAACGTCTCATGGCCATATGGAATGACCCGGCGTACTCTGCCTTCAGAAGCTCTTTTTCCAGAGGGGCCTTGGAGAGGTTCTGCGTGGATTGTCCCAAGTTGAACGAGACCTTCAAACAAAAAGGGACTAAGAGGAGGACTCGGTGAGAACAGTTGTCCTAGGTGGAGGGCCTGGTGGTTACGTTGCGGCAATACGGGCTGCCCAGCTCGGAGCAAAGGTCACCTTGGTGGAGAAAGAAAAAGTG
>JAPWUY010000109.1 GCA_028275295.1 Thermodesulfobacteriota bacterium
TATGGAGTTCCAATATGTCGCCATCCTCCAGGGGGAAGTCAAGATGGACCCGCTGGCCATCGTGCTTGTTCCTCCCCCATATCCTCGCGAACTTGAGCTTCTCCACGAAATCCTTGTGTATCTCCTCTGCGAAATCCGCCACAGTGCTTCCCTCAGGTAGTATGACCGGATCCTGGAGATCCGGCTCCTTTCCCGGAACCTTGGTATAGGCCCTTATGATTCTCAGACTGCGGAATGTGGCCTCTGCGAGCCTATCCAGACCCTCGCCCGTCACCGCCGACACAGGAAAAACCGGAAACCTGTCGCCACAGAACTCGTACAGAATCTCCAGGTGATCCTTGGCCTTGGGAATGTCCACCTTGTTGGCGACAAGCAAGGATCTTTTGAGAAGTCTGTCCTCCTCGTCCTCGTAATCTCCCGTTCCTATTGGCCGTATGCTAGCCCTATCCAGAGCCTCGAGGACCATTTCCAGGTCTTGGAGGAGGTCATCGCTGCTCACGTCTATGACCAGCCATAGGACGTTGGCGTTTCTCAAAATGGCATAGACCCATGGCTCCGTGAGCTCCGGATGTATCGGAGGAATGTCCACAAGTTGGATTCTCACATTCTCGTAAACCATCATCCCTGCCAGGGGCACCCTCGTTGTGAAAGGGTAGTCGGCAACATCTGCCTTGGCACTCGTCAGGGCCCTGAGCAGACTGGACTTCCCTGAATTGGGAGGTCCAGCTAGGACGCTTTGTCCTGCCCCAGCTTTTTCGACAAAATATTGGTCAGCTCTCCTGGATGCAGCGGGCTTGGAGGCCGCCTCTTTTCTCAAGAGGGAGATCTTCCTCCTCAGTTCCCCCTGGAGCCTGTCCGTGCCCTTGTGCTTGGGCATTATACGGAGCATCTCCTCGAGGGCCTGTATCTTCTCCTGAGGGCTCCGAGCTAATCTGTAACGTTTTTCCGCCTCGAAATATTGGGGGGGGAGATTGGCAGGCACAGCTGTGAATCTCCTCCTTCGAGTCTGAAGAAATCATAGGGATCCACGGCTTTCCAGTCAACCCGCGCCTTGACACCGATGAAGGGTCTGGTATAGTTTGGAGAAACGCGCCCCTGGTGACAGGATGCCTGCCACGGTCGTAATTCCCGCACGATTCTCCTCGACACGTTTCCCAGGAAAGCCCCTCGTCTCCATCCTGGGCAGACCCATGGTAGAGCACGTTTACAGAAGAGCCGAGGCTGCGAGGAAGGCCAGCTCAGTCTGGGTAGCAACGGATGACGAGAGAATAGCCAGGGCAGTTCAAGAATTTGGCGGCAAGGTGGTGATGACCTCCAAGAGCCATCCCACAGGGACCCACAGGGTGTTGGAGGCTGCGAAACTAGTGGGCGGCGATCTCGTGGTGAATCTCCAGGCCGATGAGCCCTTGATAGCCCCTGAGCAGATAGACGCTGTAATCGATGCCCTCGAGAAGGACCCCCATGCGGATCTCGCCACATTGTGCAGATGGACATGGGACCAGGAGGAGATCGAGGATCCCAATTGCGTGAAGGTAGTGATGGACCACAAGTGGATGGCTCTATACTTTTCCAGGTCTCCCATTCCCCATCTCAGGGCCGAAAAAGCCCAGGGACACAGATCATCTCAGCCCCTCAGGCGAGGGGCTTGGATTCATATAGGTCTTTATGCCTATTGTCGCAGAGCCATGGAGGTGATACCACTTCTTCCCCCATGCCCATGGGAGGATGCAGAAGGGCTCGAACAACTGAGGTTTCTCCATTGGGGTCTGAGGATAAAGGTGGCTCCCTCGAACATAAGGACCATAGGGGTGGATGTCCCAGAGGATGTACCCAAGGTAGAGAGGCTTCTCAAGGAGGGAAAATGAGGACCAAATTCATCTTCATCACTGGAGGGGTCTTGTCCTCCCTGGGCAAGGGGCTAGCTGCGGCATCGATCGGCGCCTTGCTCGAAGCCAGGGGTCTCAGAATCACGCTCATCAAACTCGACCCCTACATCAATGTAGATCCTGGGACCATGAATCCATTCCAGCACGGCGAAGTATATGTCACAGACGATGGGGCCGAGACAGATCTGGATCTGGGTCATTACGAGAGGTACACCAGTGCGAGAATGTCCCAGAAAAACAACTACACAACGGGGCGCATTTACTACAATGTCATAACCAAGGAGAGGAGGGGGGACTATCTGGGAGGCACAGTTCAGGTGATACCCCACATAACCGACGAGATAAAAAGGTGCATAATAACCGCAGCAGAGGGTGTGGACCTGGCCATAGTGGAAATAGGAGGGACAGTGGGCGACATAGAGGGCCTTCCTTTCCTCGAGGCCATCCGCCAACTGAGGGGAGACTTGGGCAAGGAGAACGTCTGTTACATCCATCTCACACTGGTCCCCTACATAGCCACAGCAGGAGAGCTCAAGACAAAGCCCACTCAGCATAGCGTCAAGGAACTCAGAGCAATAGGAATCCAGCCCGACATTCTCCTATGCCGGACAGATCGCTACCTCACCCAGGACATAAAGGCCAAGATAGCCCTCTTCTGCAATATATCGCCCGATGCCGTGATAACGGCAAAGGACGTGGACAGCATATACGAGGTGCCCCTTGTCTTCCACAAGGAAGGCCTGGATGAGAAGATAATGGAGATACTCAACATGTGGACCAGGGCGCCTGTCTTGGACGAGTGGGAAAGACTCGTGGAGAAGATTCGCAACCCCAGAGATGAGGTCAAGATAGCCATAGTGGGAAAGTACGTCCATCTCACCGAGTCTTACAAGAGTCTGAGCGAGGCCCTGGTGCATGGAGGAATCGCCAACAATTGTAAAGTGAGTCTCAAATACGTGGATTCCGAGGAGCTCGAGTCGGACGGATGGGAAAGCAAGCTCTCTGGGGTGGACGCAATACTCGTGCCAGGTGGATTTGGCAGCAGGGGTATAAACGGGAAGATGAGGGCCATCCAGCTCGCCAGGGAAAAGGATATCCCATTTCTGGGGATTTGCCTGGGAATGCAGCTGGCTGTCATAGAATTTGCAAGAAACGTGTGCGGCCTTCAGGGGGCCAACTCCACCGAGTTCGATGAGACAACCCCGCATCCCGTAATCGATCTCATGGAAGGTCAGAAGTCCGTGAAAGAGAAGGGAGGCACCATGAGACTTGGGGCCTACCCTTGCAGGCTTGTGGAAGGATCCATAGCCTGGAGTGCGTATGGAAGTCAGGAGATATCCGAGCGCCATCGCCACAGGTACGAGCTCAACAATGCTTACCGGGAGATTCTCGAGAGGAAGGGAATGAGGATAACGGGCATTTCTCCCGATGGATCGCTGGTAGAGATAGTAGAATTGCCCCAACAGAGATGGTTTCTGGGATGCCAATTCCACCCGGAGTTCAAATCCAAACCCCTTGCCCCTCATCCCCTTTTCGTCTCGTTCGTGAGGGCCGCTTTGGAGTACAAAATGGAGCGAGCCATAGGACGGGAGGCTCGAGAGGGCCCCCGGGCAGCAGTTGGGGCGCCAGCAGTGGGCTCCCATGTTGTGGGAGGCTGAGGTGGACCCTGAGGTCTCGGAATTGAAGGTGGGACCTCTCCGGTTGAAAAAAGGGGGACCATTGTTCCTCATCGCGGGACCCTGTGTGATAGAGTCTCGCGAGCAGACAATGGAGATAGCTTCCTTTCTCACCGAGGTCTGCAGGGATCTTTCCATCCCTCTGATTTTCAAGTCCTCGTACGATAAGGCCAATAGGACCTCGGTCTCCTCCTTCAGGGGCCCTGGCCTGAGCCGAGGGCTGGAGATTCTGGCCGAGGTCAGAGAGACTCTGGGCATTCCTGTGGTCTCGGATGTCCACTGCAGGACAGAGGTGGAGCCAGCATCCAAGGTGTTGGACTTGATACAGATTCCAGCCTTTCTTTGCAGACAGACGGATCTTCTCATCGCGGCTGCGAGGAGTGGTCTTCCAGTGAATGTCAAGAAAGGCCAATTTCAGGCTCCATGGGACATGCTCCCAGTGGTAGAGAAGATAAGGCACGCTGGAAACAACATGGTCATGATATCCGAGAGGGGCACCTGTTTCGGGTACAATAACCTGGTAGTGGATTTTCGCTCCCTCCTCATTCTGAGGAGGATGGGGGTGTTTGTGGTCTTCGACGGCACTCACAGTGTGCAGCTCCCCGGAGGCCTGGGATGCTCATCGGGAGGCCAGAGGGAGTTCATAGGGCCCTTGGCCAGGGCAGCAGTGGCCGTTGGGGTCGATGGGGTCTTTCTGGAGGTCCATCCAGACCCGGACAAGGCCCTGTGCGATGGCCCCAATAGCCTTGCCCTCGGCAAACTGAGGGGACTGCTGGAAGAGATTTGCCAAATCCACGAGCTTCTGAGGAGTGGAGGGGGTCTTGGAGGAGGAGATAGTCAGGAAGTCCCTTGAGAGTGCAAAAAGGGTCCTGGAAATAGAGTCCAGGGCCATAAGGGACTTGGTGAATAACCTCGGGGTGGAGTTTGGCCGTGCTGTGAGCCTGATGTTCAGGTGCCAGGGAAAGGTGATCCTGTCGGGAGTTGGCAAATCGGGTCACGTGGCAAGGAAGATAGCCTCCACCCTCTCTAGTACTGGGACTCCTTCCCTCTTCCTCCATCCAGCCGAAGGAGTCCACGGGGACTTGGGGATGGCCACCTCAGAGGACGTATTCCTCTTCATATCCCACAGTGGATGTAGTGAGGAGGTGCTGCAACTGGTCCCATTTGTGAAGAGACTCGGCTGCCCTGTGATATCCATAACAGGGAGCAAGGGTTCACCCCTTGCCCGGGCAAGCGATGTGGCGGTGATAGTGGAGGTCAAGGAAGAGGCCTGTCCTCTTGGGCTAGCGCCCACAGCAAGCACAACGGCCACCTTGGCTGTTGGGGACGCCATGGCCATTGCCCTTTTGGAGCTAAGGGGGTTCACCCCTTCGGATTTCGCCAGATTGCACCCGGGTGGGAGATTGGGGAAGAGGCTCCTCCTCAGGGTCTCGGATCTCATGCACACAGGCGAAAGCATCCCCCTTGTCCACAAGGACACCTGCATGAGGGATGCGATCCTGGAGATAACCTCAAAAGGACTAGGGGTCACAGGGGTTCTGGATGACTCGGGGAAACTCATCGGGGTCATCACAGATGGAGATCTGAGAAGGGGTCTCCAGAGGGGCAATCATATGTTGGAAGAGCCTGCCTCGGCTGTCATGACCTGCAACCCCAAGTGCATTTCCGCAAGCTCCCTCGCAGTGGATGCCCTGAACAAGATGCAAAGACATGCCATTACCTCGCTTTTCGTCTACGATGGGGATGATGAGAGGGAAGTCGCAGGGGTGATCCACCTTCACGATCTGTTGAGGGCTGGTGTGGTGTGATGCCGAGGAAATGGGCCACCGTTGCACTAATTTGCCTCATGGCGTGGCTCTATGCTGCGACGAGGCCTCAAGCCAAAGAGGCCGAGAAAGAGGACTCTTCCAGGGAGCTCGAGACTCACGTTCAGATAAAGGGTGTTCACTTCCAAGAGTTCGGGGAGTCCGGTCTAACCGTGGAGCTCTGGTCTTCATCTGGCAAGTATTCGAGGAGGGGTGAGAGCTTGGAGTTGGAGGAGGTGAAGGTTCTAGTCCCGAGTGGAAGCGGTCAGTCCAAGAAGACGATGGAGCTTACGGGAAAAAGGGGGAATGTGCAACTGGAAGAGAAGCTTGTCACAGTAAGAGGCGATGTCCAGGTTGTCACAGAGGATGGTTATGAGCTCCAAACCGATGAGGCCTCTTACAGTTACGAGACCAGGGAAATAGAGGGATCGGGGCCCGTGAAGGTCATTGGGCCTGAGGGCACGACAACGGGAGTTGGCTTCCACGTGTGGGTGGAAGAGAAGGTGGTGCTCGTGCACCGTTCAGTGGAGACCATCTTGGAGCCAGGGGCGATCCAGAGGGCGAAGGAGAAGCTCAAGGAATGAGGTGGAGCTCTCTGATTCTTCTCGTTATGTTCGCCAGCCTATCTCTTCCCAGGTGGGCTTGGCCTTTGGATCCAGCCCAATGGGAAAAGAAAGACAAGGAGCTTGCCGAAAGTCCCACAGTGGTCACAGCCGAGAGCATGGAGATAAGGCTAGAAGAGAGCCTCGTTCGCTATAGGGGAAATGTCAGGGTGAGACAGCCAAGATATCTCCTGGATGCTCAGGAAATGGAGCTCAGGTGGGATCCAGAAACCCGAAAGATCAAGCAGCTTTTGGCCAAGGGAAAGGTGAGGATGGAGACCGAGGATGCAACAGGGAGTTGTGGGTTGGCCTTGGTGGACCTGGAAAAGGAGATCATAGAGATGACCGAACACCCCAAAATGGTCCAAGGTGGTGAACATGTGGAAGGGGAGAAGATAGTGTATTCCATCAGGGCGAGGAGGAGCACGGTCTTGGGCGGAAAGGAGAGGAGAGTTCGAACGCTGGTCGTTCCGGGGGGGACCAAATGAACAATCCCCAGGGAGGGGTCCTAGAGGCCAAGGGGCTGACAAAGACATTCGGCTCCAGGACGGTCGTGAAGGGAGTCCATCTCCATGCTTGTCAAGGGGAGATAGTGGGTCTTCTCGGGCCCAA
>JAPWUY010000110.1 GCA_028275295.1 Thermodesulfobacteriota bacterium
CCTACTTCGTGATAATGCTCGTGAGCCCCAGGGGACTTTTCGGATGGAAGCGCTGAGAAACGCCCTCGATTTTTCTGACTTTCCCAAGAAAGATCTCGTAGTCGCAGCTTGTCTTGCCGCAGTGCTCCTGATATTCCCCCTTTTCCCCCATTCCTCCTTTGCCATGGCGACAATGATACAGTTCCTCATGTTCTCCATATATGGAATGGGATGGAATGCCATTGGCGGCTATGGCGGACAGGTGGATCTCGGAAAGGCCCAATATGTGGGCATCGGGGCGTACACCACAGCCGTCATGTTGCTCAGGTGGGATGTGCCCTTCTGGCTCTCCATGCCCATAGGCATGGCCATAGCAGTGGGGTGGTCCTTTATTATCGGCTACCCCCTTTTCAAGCTCAAGGGCCATTATTTCGCCATAGCAACTATCGCCACTTCCCTCGTGCTCAAGGACCTTTTCGAGGTGTGGGACCTTGTGGGTGCTGCCAGGGGCCTTCACATCTCTCCTGCTAAATATCCTCCTCCTGATTTCCTGAGGCTCATCTTCAGGGAAGACATCTACTACTACTACGTGATCCTGGGGTTCTTCTTCCTGGCCATTTTGGTCATAAACTGGTTCCGGCATTCGAGATTGGGTTTCCAGCTCAGGGCCATAAGGGACAACGAGGATCTGGCAAGATCCCTAGGGATAAATGTGCATTGGGCCAAGATCAAGACCTACGCCTTGGCAACGGCATTCGTGAGCGCGGTTGGCTCCTTCCACGCTGTGTACATAAAGAACATAGAGCCAGAGGACACAATGAGCCTGGATATCTCGGTGCTCATAGCACTCATGGCCATGCTAGGGGGCGCAGGCTCCCTCTGGGGGCCCATAATAGGTGCCTCGATCCTGATACCCCTCAAGAGCTACCTGAAGGAGTGGCTGGGAGCCAAGGCAGGCCTGATAGGGATCGATCTCGTCATCTATGGGGTGATCATAATGCTGGTTTCGGCCTTGGAACCGAGGGGTATTTGGGGGATTGTGGAGAGAGCTAGGAGAAGGAGCAGGTGATGCCGCTTCTCGTTGTGGATAGGGTCACGAAGGACTTTGGGGGGCTCAGGGCCAACGATCAGATCTCCTTCCAGGTGGAAAAGGGAGAGCTCGTGGGTTTGATCGGGCCCAATGGAGCCGGCAAGACAACCCTATTTCACTGCATAGCGGGGCACCACCGTGTGACCTCGGGGAGGATAATCTTCGACGGCGAGGAGATAACCCATCTGGATGCCCATCGCATCGCGAGGAAGGGCCTCGCCAGGACCTTCCAAGTGTATGCCGCCACAGGAGACCTCACGGTCCTGGAGTATGTGATGGTTGGGGCATTCATGAGGACCAGGTCCAGGAAGGAGGCGGAGCTCAAGGCGCGGAAGGTCTTGGAGGAGTTGGGCTTGGAAGACTGGTCCGGGAAAATGGTTGCGGAGATACCGGTTCCGGCTCAGAAGCTGGTGACAATGGCAGTGGCCGTGGCAACGGACCCCAAGATGCTCCTCTTGGACGAGGTCGCCGCTGGGCTCAACCCCAAGGAGGTCGATGAGGTCAAGGAGAAGATAAGACATATCCACTGGGGTATGGGAATAACCGTGATGCTGATCGAGCACGTGATGGCTCTGGTGATGGGAATCAGTCAGAGGGTGATAGTTCTCGATGCTGGAAGAAAGATAGCTGAGGGCTCTCCAGAGGAAGTGGCCAGAGATCCCAATGTGATAAAGGCTTATTTGGGAGAGAAATACGGGTGAGGCTTCTAAGGGGCAAAGGGAATTCAGCGCGGAGGCTTCTTGAGAGATGGAGCAATGGGCCTTAGAAGTTAGGGAAGTGGAGATACGTTACAGGGGACTTCCAGTGGTCCAGGACGTATCCATCCAGGTCAAGAAGGGAGGGACAGTCACCATCCTCGGAGCAAACGGTGCTGGGAAATCGTCCCTTCTCAGGGGAATCATGGGGGCACAGAGGATATGGAAGGGAAAGGTGATGCTGGAGGGGAGGGAGATCCAGGGGTTCTCCACTGAGCAGATAGTCAAATTGGGCATAGTTTACGTGCCAGAGGAGAGAATGCTCTTTGGCCCCCTCTCCGTTGAGGATAACCTGAAGCTGGGGGCCTATCTCCTCGAGGACGAAAAGCTAGTGAAAGAAAACCTGGAAAAGGTCTACGGACTTTTCCCCAAACTGAGAGAGAGAAAAGACCAGGCGGCTTCAACCCTATCGGGCGGCGAGCAACAGATGCTCGCAATCGGAAGGGGATTGATGTCCAATCCCAAGGTGCTGATGCTCGATGAACCCTCATTGGGGCTTGCTCCTCTTCTGGTCACTGAACTGTTCGATACAGTGAGAAGGCTCAAGACCTCTGGGATGACGATACTTCTCGTGGAGCAGAACGTGAAAGAGGCCCTGGAGATAGCCGACTACGGATACGTGCTCCAGGCAGGAAGATTGGTCTTGGAGGGAACGAAAGAAGAGCTCCTCTCCTCGGATATGGTGAAAAAGGCCTACCTCGGCCTGTGAATCTCCTCTGGCGTGGAGAAGACGAGTCCACGAGTCCCCATTCCACTGGCCAGGGGGCCCTATGGGCTGGTTGGGGCCATGGCCTCCGTAATTGGAGGATTCCCTTTCATGGAGGAGCCCCGAGGCTTTCCCTCAGGCACTCCAACTGGTTCCAAGTCTCTCTATAGATATCATGGGCCTCATCCAGGGAGACTTTCACGAATCTCATCGTGTCCCCTGGTCTTGCCTGGGCCACGCGGGAGATGTCTGGCCATATGATGGTGGCTATCTTGGCGTATCCCCCTACGGTTTGCTCCACCAGGAGGACGATGGGTTTGCCGTCAGGGGGGATTTGGACAGATCCCGGCATGCTGGGCTCCGAGATTATGCTCTGGGGTGCTTCAGGCTTTCGGGGGACTGGGGGTCCGTCCAGACGGCAGCCCATCCTGTCCGACTGGGGCGTGACCACGAATGGAGACGAGAAGAAGATCTCCAGGCCTTCTCCGAAGTGGTCATCCTGGGGTCCAGGGATGGCCCTCAGCTCAATCTCCCTCTGCCATCTTGGCCTGAGCTCGGGGCGTAAGGTGATGGGCTCGGATATTCGAACTTCCCCTAGCCTCTCCAGTACATCCCCCCTTGCCAGAGGTCTTCCACCCAATCCTCCCATTTTCCCCGGCACATAGGTTGACCTGCTCCCCATGACCTCGGGGACGTCGATTCCCCCACTTATGGCTATGTATGCCCTGAGTCCCTCGACCATCCTCTTTATCCAGAGAACGTCTCCTGGCTTCATTCTCAGGGCAGTCCAGCCTTCCACCTCCCTTCCATTGAGGGTCATCAAGGCCCTCGCACCCGTGACACAGACCCAGACATCCTCCAGGGCCTCCAACTTGGGGCCCGCGAAGGTGGCCTCCAAAAGAGCAGCCCCGGAGGGATTGCCCACAAGCCAATTGGCAATCATAGCTGAGATTTGATCCAGAGCGCCTGAGATTGGAACTCCCAGGGCTTGATATCCATATCTCCCGAGATCCTGGACAGTTGTCATGGGCCCTGGGTCTAGAACCTTAAGGCAAGCCACTCGAATTCTCCCTTTTCAGGATTTCCTGGAACTCTTCCGGGGTTATGGGACGGAACTTTATGAAATCCCCAGGCCTGTATAGAAAAGGCTCTGCCCTTTCGGGGAAAAAGAGCCTCAGGGGAGTCCTCCCTATCAACCTCCAGCCGCCCGGGCTCGCTATGGGATAGATCCCTGTCTGGTTGGCAGCAATGGCAACGCTTCCTGCTGGGACCTGGACTCTGGGTGTGGGCAGTCTAGGGGTAGCGAGGACTTGGGGGAGCCCCCCCAAGAAGGGGAATCCCGGGGTAAATCCCATCATGTAAATCTGGTAGAGGGGAGCGCTGTGAATCTCGATCACCTCTTCCACCGTCAGGCCAGTGTAACTGGCCACGAATTCCATGTCTGGACCAAATTCTCCGCCATAACAGACGGGTATCTCCACTTTCCTGGGAGGGGGAAGCGTGGCCTCAGAACTCGCCAGATCCAGTTGGGAGACGATCCTCCGTATCTCATGGGGTCGAATTCTCATGGGATCGTAGACCAAGAGGATGGATCTGTATGTGGGGATTACCTCCAATATCCCGGGGATTCCCTCCCTCTCGATGGCCAGGCTCATTTTCCTCACGGCTCTGTTCACATGGGGATCTATGCCATCTCCCAGTTCCAGGAGAAGTCCCCTGTCACCTGCTATTCTGTAAACGGGCGCTGGATAAAGAGGCATGGGACTCAGATCTGGAAAGAGAGGGCCATGGGCTTCACTCGCACACCTTCTCTCTCCAAGGTCTCCTTTATGGCTCGCACTGCCTCGACAGCTGCTGGATTGTCTCCGTGGACGCAGAGGGTTTGTGCTTCCAAGGATATGAGTGTCCCGTCTGCGGCAACGACCTTTTTCTCCTTGGCCATGAGGAGAGCTCTCTGAGCCACTAGAGATGGGTCGTGTATCACTGCTCCCTTTTCTTTTCTCGAAAGGAGATTCCCTTCCCTGGTATAAGCCCTGTCGGGAAAGGCCTCGCAGGCCACCCTGAGCCCAGCCTCCCGAGCGCATTCTCTCATCCTCTTTCCTTTCTCTCCGGCCAGAGCCACGTATATGAGGCCCGAATCCACGGTGGCTACAGCTTCAGCTATGGCCCTGGCAACCTTCTCGTCTTCCACTGCCCTCAAGTACAGGGCTCCATGGGCCTTGACATGGGTTAGACGGACCCCAGCAGCTCTGCAAAAAGCCCAAAGAGCACCTATTTGATAGATCACGTAATTCCTGATCTCCTTTTCCGAACACTCCATGAATCGTCTTCCAAATCCCATGAGATCCGGATACCCAGGATGCGCCCCCACAGCCACGTTGTTCTCCTTGGCCAGCTGGACTGTGCGCTCCATGACCATTGGATCCCCCCCATGCCATCCACAGGCCACATTGGCGGATGTGATGTAGCGCATGACCTCCTCGTCCATGCCCAACTTGTAAGGTCCATAGCTTTCTCCCATGTCGCAGTTGATGTCTATCTCCATTTTCCCTCCTCCTTTGGCCGTCATCCCGAAGCAGGTCGATTTTACTTTGACTCCCGCTGACTCCTCAATATCTGGCGAGGAAGTCACGATTGCGGATGGCGTGAAAGGGTGTATCTCGAGAAGGAAAGGTGCTATAAATCGGTTGACAGTCAGTGACTCGATGGCTTCCTTGAGGGGAGGGAGACGGCGTGGACAGAGCCATTGAATTCCTTTCCCATCACTGGCTCGAGGCAACGTTGGGGGGAGTCCTTTTCGCTATCGTCCTTGCGGTCCTTTGGTTTTGGCTACAAAGGCCCACAAAGGAGGAGATGGAACACGAGAGAAGATTCCAGGAGCTCAAGGAAAAATCCAAAGACACTTATAGGAGATTGAGGCCCCTCAAGTGAGTGGCGGGTTTTTCCCTCCTCCTGAAGGCCCTTCGGGTAAGTCCTCAAAAAAGGCCTTCGAGGGGATACGTTGAGGTGACCGCTAGGCCGTCATCCTTGTTCTTTCTCCAGTTTTTCCCTTCTTGCGATGAGGTCCTTGAGGCTTCCATCCAGGAGCTCCAGGGTGATCTCCCTTCTTGCCAGCTCTTCTGGGGAAAGCCCTTCTCCTGAAGCCCACCTCTCCCTCATGGCACGGATCCTCTCGATGTGCCTGTCCAGGGCCTCGAGGATCTCCTCCCTCTTCCCTTGCATTTCGCCCAGGACCTCCCGACTCGTCTCAGGCCTTTTTAATCCGGAACCATGGGTTCAGTCAATCCCACGGAGATCGTGCCAGGAGGAGATGAATTCCGGATTGAAAAAATTAGGAGTTTCAAGGGATTATGCTCCTCGCCTTGACTTGTTATCACCGGATGGGGTAGTCTTTCAAGAAAAGCTTCTCGCGTCGGAGGAGGTCGTGCATCATGTTCAAGGTAGGGGATCTGGCTGTGTACCCTGCCCATGGCGTGGGCGTGATCGAATCCATAGAGCAGAGGGAGATTCACGGGAACAACCAGAAGTTCTACGTCATGAGGATCCTGGACAACGGGATGACAATAATGATCCCCACAGATAATGTGGAGAGTGTGGGGCTTAGGAACGTCATAGACCCGGAGGAAGTCCCGAAGATATACGAGATACTCCAGGAGAGGGATTTCCAGATTCCCAACCAGAGCTGGAACCGCAGGTACAGGGAATACACCCAGAAGATCAAGAAGGGCTCTGCGTACGAGGTGGCTGAGGTTTTGAGGGACCTGGTTTTGTTGAAAAGCGACAAGACCCTCTCCTTCGGGGAGAGGAAGATGTTGGACCTGGCCAGGAATCTTCTGGTGAAAGAGATCTCCATAGCCTGCAAGACCGATGAGAAGGTAGTGGAACAGGAGATTTACAGGTTATTCGAAATGTGAGGGGTGGTCTGAGCTCATGAGAGGTTTCATGACAAGGGCAACGTGGGTGATTTTGGCTTCAGGGGCAGGTTATTTTCTGGCTCGGCGCTTCTACGATGGTGGGGAG